>CAYRLN010000234.1:0-3455 GCA_964425065.1 uncultured Lachnospiraceae bacterium
CCAAAGTTTTCATACTGAATAACCTCATCCGAACTTAAACCGAAGATAAATGCATTCTCCTCGCCCACTTCTTCCACGATTTCCACGTTGGCACCGTCCATGGTTCCCAGAGTCAGTGCTCCGTTCAACATGAACTTCATGTTACCAGTACCTGATGCCTCTTTACTTGCTGTGGAAATCTGTTCAGAAACGTCTGCTGCCGCGAAAATCCACTCCGCATTGGACACGCGGTAATTCTCAATAAATACAACCTTCAGTTTTCCGCCGATGGCAGGGTCATTGTTTACCACATCTGCCACAGAGTTAATTAACTTAATGGTCAATTTCGCATTGCGATATCCGGCTGCGGCCTTGGCACCGAAAATAAATGTTCTGGGATAGAAATCCATTTCCGGATTATCTTTCAACTGGTTGTAAAGGTACATTACATGAAGAATATTAAGAAGCTGACGTTTATACTCATGCAGTCTCTTAACCTGTACGTCGAAAATAGAGCGGGGGTCCACTTCGATACCGTTGTGCTCCAAAATATATTTTGCCAAACGTACCTTATTGCGGTATTTAATGTTCATAAACTCCTGCTGTGCTTTTTCATCTTCCGCATAAACAGCTAATTTATGAATATGAGGCAGGTCTGTAATCCACTCGTCTCCAATGTGCTCTGTCACCCAGTCTGCAAGCAGCGGATTTCCGTGGAGCAGGAATCTTCTCTGCGTGATGCCGTTTGTCTTATTGTTGAATTTCTCAGGGAACATTTCGTAGAAATCACGAAGTTCCTGTTTCTTTAAGATTTCTGTATGCAGTCTTGCAACACCGTTTACGGAATAGCCCGCGGCAATAGCCAGATGTGCCATCTTAACCTGTCCGTCGTAAATGATTGCCATCTTGCGGACTTTTTCCTGTACATCTACATTGGGATCATCTTTATATTTTTCTTCAATCTGTATGATAAAACGGCGATTGATTTCTTCCACAATCTGATATACTCTGGGAAGCAGTCTTGAGAACAATTCGATGGGCCATTTTTCAAGTGCTTCAGACATGATGGTATGGTTTGTGTATGCACAGGTTTTGGTTGTTACATCCCATGCTTCGTCCCACTCCAGACCATACTCATCCATGAGAATTCTCATCAATTCCGCCACCGCCACGGTAGGATGGGTATCGTTGAGCTGGAAAGTTACCTTCTCATGGAACTTACGTACATCGTCATGTTTGCGCATATATTTTGCCACTGCTTCCTGAACGGATGCAGAGATAAAGAAATATTGCTGTTTCAAACGAAGCTCTTTACCGGCATAATGGTTATCATTGGGATAAAGCACTTCTACAATATTTCTCGCCAGGTTTTCCTGCTCTACCGCTTTCTGATAGTCACCTTTATCAAAGGAATCCAACTGGAAGCACTCTACGGGCTCCGCATCCCAGATACGAAGTGTATTTACAATACCGTTTCCATAACCCACAATCGGTAAATCAAAGGGCACAGCCTTTACGGACTGGTAATTTTTCTGCTCAAAATGACCTTTTCCGTTCTCATCTACGGTCACATCTACATATCCGCCGAATTTAACGGTCTTTGTATATTCCGGTCTTCTCAGTTCAAAGGGATTTCCATTTTCAAGCCAGTTGTCCGGAACTTCTATCTGATATCCGTCACGGACCTCCTGTTTAAACATACCGTAGCGATAACGGATACCGCAACCATACGCAGGATATCCCAAGGTTGCAAGAGAGTCCAAAAAGCATGCTGCCAAGCGGCCCAAACCGCCGTTTCCCAGGGCTGCATCGGGTTCCATATCTTCTACCACATTGAGATTCAGTCCCAGTTCATCTAAAGCCTCTTTCACCTCATTATAAGCCTGAAGGTTAATCAGGTTGTTTCCAAGGGCACGGCCCATCAAAAATTCCATAGACAGATAATAAACGGTCTTAGGGTCTTCCTTTTCGTAGGCTTTCTGTGTGTCCATCCAATTATCTACAATAACATCTTTTACCGCGTAAGATACTGCCTGGAAGATTTGCTGCTCATTTGCTTCTTCCAAAGTTTTACGATAAAGTGTCTTCACATTATACTTAACACTTTTCTTAAACAGTTCCTTGTCAAATTTCAGCATTCGTAATTCTCCTTTCGCCCCAAGGTTTGGGGAAAACGCTTTCTACCATTATAGCAAAAAGCAGTTGGTATTCCAACTGCTTTTGCAAATTTCCTTAGCACTTTTCAAGTGAAATTACTACTTTTTCGCCATTTACGTTCCACTCTTTGCTCACTGCAAATGTCGCATCTGCAGTCAACTCATCTGCCAACACTTTACCTGCAATGGCTTCCTTATTCTTCATAACAAGGTTAGCCAGTTTTGCATTGTCATTGACCGATACTTTAATGTGGTCCATTACCTCAAATCCGGAATCTTTACGCATGGTCTGGATTTTGCTGATGACTTCATATACATAACCTTCCTCAATCAGTTCCTCTGTCAGGTTTGTATCAAGTACAACCGTTGCCACGTTATCGGCTTCTGTCACATAGCCCGCTTTCTGTGCGATATCAATCAACAAATCTTCTTCAGCCAGTTTTACTTCCACGCCGTCTACGTCAAAAGTGATAAAGCCGGTTGCTTTCAAATCATCCATGGCTGCATTTCCATCGATAGTAGCCAGTGTCTTCTGGATACCGCCCAGCTGTTTGCCGTATTTCGGTCCTACAGTACGCAACTGCGGTTTGAATGTATAGGAAGTAAATTCTCTCACATCATCTGTGAAGACTACATTTTTTACATTCAGCTCTTCGCGGATGATTTCCTGATAGAACTCACCCAGTTCAAAAGGAGCTTTGATAAACATATTTCCGATGGGCTGACGGTTCTTAATTGCCGCATTGTTTCTGCATGCGCGGCCCATTACAACGGCCTTCAGAACGTGCTCCATATCCTCTTCCAGTTTCGTGTCAATCCAAGCTTCGTTTGCAACAGGGAAATCACACAAATGAACGCTTTCCGGAGCATTTTTATCCACACTTCTCACCAGATTCTGGTAAATATCTTCTGTCATGAAAGGAATCATGGGTGCCGCCGTCTTGGAGATTGTTACCAGTGCTGTGTAAAGAGTCATATAAGCATTAATCTTATCCTGCTCCATACCCTTTGCCCAGAAACGCTCACGGCCGCGTCTTACATACCAGTTACTCATCTCATCCACGAAGGAATCCAATGCTCTTGCAGCCTCGGGAATCCGGTAATTTCCAAGATGATCGTCCACTGCCTTCACCACGGAATTCAGTTTGGACAAAAGCCATTTATCCATAACAGGCAGTTTGTCATATTCCAACGTGTACTTGGAAGCGTCAAAACCATCGATATTTGCATACAATACGAAGAATGCGTAAGTATTCCACAGTGTACCCATGAATTTACGCTGTCCTTCCTGAACAGCCTTACCATGGAAACGGTTCGGAA
>CAYRLN010000235.1:0-3450 GCA_964425065.1 uncultured Lachnospiraceae bacterium
GGCAATCAAATCAAAATATAGAAATGAGAAAAGTGGTTTTTTTTTTGAGTAACATGGTGTAAAATAATTATATATGACAAATTTACACAATCCGAGGTGAAACTATGATTGGAGACAAGAAAATTGTCGCATTGTGCATTTCCAGAATACAGGATGAAGCAAGCAATGAATATGTTACGGCATTAAGAAATGTGCTTGCCCCTACAGGATATATTGTTTTTGTGTACAACACCTGTTCAACAGTGGAAACAGATGATTGGAGTCAGAATGCCCAAATATCGGTGTATAGCCTGATGGATTATGATATTATTGACGCAGTCATTGTCTTTGAAGAGGTCATGAGAAATTCGGCTCTTTCTGATATGCTTATTGAGAGAGCCAAGGAACATGGAAAGCCGACAATTGTCATCGGGGAAGCTCACGAAGGTTGTATCAATGTTAAGTATGATCATGAGAATGGATTTGCTGAGGCAGTTCGTCATATTATCAATGTTCACCATTTTACGAAACTGCATTTTATGGCAGGGATAAAAGGAAACAAATTTTCAGAACAGCGTCTGGAAACCTTTAAGAGAGTTGTGAGGGAGAATGATATCCCATTTGATGACAGTATGGTAAGTTACGGAGATTTCTGGCGGGGACCTACCGAGCGGGAAACGGAGAAAATAATCGCTTCCGGAAACATTCCCGAAGCAATTATCTGTGCAAATGACAGGATGGCGATTACGGTCTGTGGTGTTTTGAATAAGCATGGAATAAGAGTTCCGGAAGATGTGGCAGTTACAGGATTTGACGGTATTCCGGAAATAGATTTTTCAGAACCAAGAATTACTTCCTGTGTTACGGATTATGGAGATTTGGCCGATAGAACTCTCTATGCGTTATCTTTATTAGAAGAAGAACCTGAGAAAACAGAAACGATTCTTGTGCCATTACGGCTATGTGTGGCAGAGTCCTGCGGTTGCCATGGCGGGGAAAAACAAAGTGTTTGTGAATATTTAAATATGGTAAACGACCAGTTTTTCAGATTCCAGGAGGAAGATATTACTCTGTCACAGATTGCAGCAAGGATTCAACGTTGTGAAACGGTTGAAGAAGTTGCAGATCAGATGGGACATCCCATTTTTTATGATATGTGCTGTGTGGTAGAGGAGGAATGTTTCGACGAAACAGTGAATCCTATATGCGCAATGGATAAGAGCCGTACGAACGACAGAGATATGATGTTGTTGTTTTTCACCGATGTTCCAAAGCCCTTTGTTCCTTATAAAATCCCGCTAAGACAAGTGATTCCCCATCTGGATTATATGTTGGAGCATGAACGCGCATTGATTTTTACTGCATTGCATTATGAAGATGTGGCAATGGGGTATGTATGTTTCTTTTATAATGAAAACAGCCGTGGTAACTATTTAAAAATTCCACAGACAGTCAATGCGCTTAACACTGCAATTGGTGGATATAGGAGTACCCGATATAAACAATATCTGATGAATCAGATTGATGAAATGTATCGGATTGATACGCTGACAGGACTCAGAAATCGCCGTGGATTTGTAAGAGAATATCAGAAATTGTTGGAAAGCAAACCGGGAGATGTGCCATTGACTGTTGTTTTGGCAGATTTGGACGGCTTAAAACGGATAAACGATAATTTCGGACACAGAGAAGGTGATTTTGCTATTCGTACAGTGGCCAAGGCTCTTGTGAATGTATGTCCGCCCGATACGCTGTTTACCAGGTTTGGTGGAGATGAGATGCTGGCAGTCTGTCTTGGCAGGCATGATCCGGAAACTATAAAGAAGGCGTTTTATCAATATTTCGAGGAGTTTAACTCCCATTCGGATAAAATGTATACAGTTTCGGCAAGTATCGGTATTTATCATACGAGTGAAAGTGATAATCTTTCCTTTGAAGAAATCATAGAAAATGCCGACAAGCTTATGTATAAGGACAAGGCTTCGAAGAAGAAAAAATGGATGTAAAAAACGTGCATTGGGAGTGATATCTTATTCTCATCCTGATGCACGTTCTTTTATTTCTTAGAAGAAAAATATTCGTAAGCATATAAGCAGATGGCGGTAATAATCAGTAAGAGACCAACTAGCCAATATACAGTGGTTAATGAATTGGTAGTTCCGTAAATATCCAGTACACCCTCAATAATACTGCCTACCGTCAAAGTTGCAATGCCACAGTGATATAACTTTGAGCAAAAACAGCCGGGGGTAGGATGCACTTTGGCAAGGCTCAGCGTCAGAAAGGGAATGGTTCCACCCACAAGCGGAAAAGCAAAAGCATATATCATATAATTGGAATAGACTTCGTGACTGAAATGCTCATATATAACGCCGAAAAGAAGGCAAAAAAGAGCAATGAGCAAGTAGGTGAAAGCCGTATGGGCCAAGGGTTCGGATGAAGTCGCAGGAGAACCATCAGATGTGAATTTAGTATCCGATGTAGACAATATCACTCACGCTCCTTTCTTTGATGTTTTTTCCGTTGGTGGTGGGATTGTTGATAATCTCACCGTTAAAGTACATCGTAGAGGAACCGCCACCGTCTAAATTGTAAGCGGTGGAAGCACCGAGACTTTTCATGAACGTTGCCAGTTCCAAAAGGGATAAGCCTTCGCTTTCCTTTGTTCTGCCGTCAGAAACCACAAAAAGGTAATGTAAGTCATCAACCATGCCGATTGCGGTGCGAGGATTACTTGTCATGGCCTTTCCTACTTCGTCCTCTTCGGCAACAGATATTTCACCGTCAATGACGAGGGCAGGTCCAAAAGATAAAATTTGAACGGCCCCATCAGAAAGCAAATCGGTAGCTGCAACTTCTTTTTCTGTGATAACAGAAAAGGAACCGTCTTCATAAATTACTAAATCTTCCTGATTCCGTTCCGCAGTTTCGCGGTAAAGTATCCCGTTTTTTAAAACGTATCCTTTTTCCTGTGCTCCGTAAAAATCGCCGTTGATGGCCAAAATGGCATTGTTTGCCACGGCTATTTCAGAGGTCTTTTCCGTTACGTTTTTGCCGTAAGAATTTTCTGCAAGGGCAGTCTTTAAGTAGTCTGCAGAGCGGAGAGTAATATCTGCCACATAAATCGTGGTATCATATTCCCTATACTCCGTGAGAGTGATAGAAATATCCCCATCAACGTAAGAGGTTTTGGTAATAATAGGAGTTTGGCTAACGGTTGGAGAATCTGTTTCCGTGACATCAGTGGAGGTGTCCGGGGAAGAATCGGCGGTAATCTCAGCGTTAGTATCGCCGGTGTCCACCGATTCGGTACGGTAAACTCTCGCGATTACAAAAGTATCTAACAGCACATAGATAGTAAAGGCAGTTAAAAGCAAACCGTATAAGGTTACAAAAAGGTTTTTCGGTAACCGCAAGAATTTCACCTCCTTTTATGATTCATATGATGCAGAATCGTATTATATTACCAAC
>CAYRLN010000236.1:0-3436 GCA_964425065.1 uncultured Lachnospiraceae bacterium
GTTTGCTGATATACATGGCCGTGGTTTCTCCCTCTAAACTGGAGTTTGTTGCAATGATAACCTCATCCACGTCCTCTTGCAATCGTTGTATCAGTTCCTTCAGTTTTATATCGCTGGGGCCGATTCCAAGCATAGGGGAAATTGCTCCATGCAGAACGTGGTACACGCCCTCGTATTTCCCGGTCTTTTCATACGCTGCCAAATCTCTGGAATTTTCAACTACCATGATTACACGGTGATTGCGTTTCTGATTGGAGCAAATGGGACACAATTCGTTATCTGTCAATGTAAAGCAACTGCTGCAATATCTGACATTCTCTTTTGCATCCAATATGGTTTTTGCCAAACGCTTTACTTTATCCTCCGGCATGTTAATCAAATGAAACGCGAGACGCTGTGCAGACTTTCCTCCGATTCCCGGAAGCGCTGAAAGTTCTTCAATTAGTTTGTTAATATGTCCGCTGTACATTTCCATTAGAAAGGAAATCCTCCGCCCATGCCGCCGGTCATCTTACTCATCATCGCTGCATTGGCATCATCTACCTGACGCATTGCCTCATTCGTAGCCGCCACAATCAAATCCTGCAACATTTCGATATCATCCGGGTCTACGACTTCCTCAGATAATGTGACCTTCAATACTTCTTTTTTACCGGAAACGGTTACTTCTACTGCGCCGCCACCCGCGGTTGCCTTGAATTCTTTCGTCTCCATTTCCTTCTGGCTTTCTTCCATCTGACGCTGCATTCTCTGCGCCTGTTTCATAAGATTGTTCATATTTCCGGGCATTGCGCCGCCGGGAAATCCACCTTTTTTTGCCATTATTATATCCTCCTATTATTAAAAATCTTCTTCCTCAATGTCCATCTGAATCAGTTGTGCCAAATCCACGTAGGAAGTTTCAAATTCCCGTTCGCTACCCACAACCTGAATATTCACTTCAATCTCTTTGCCCACAAAATCGGATAGCAACCTTTCGAGCTGTTGCTTATTATTCTCATTTCGCGTAAAGTAGTCCGATGCGATTCCATCCTCCAGTACAATCATCAGTCTGTTGTCTCCGCCCAAACTGAGTTTAGCGGATTTCATATGCATTTTCATAGGATTTTCCGCACTACCCACGATAGCCGGCCATTTCGATACAATGGTCTGTACATCCTCCGGTATGGCTTTGGGCAACTGCGGTCTTTCCTTAGGTGTATTCACTACTTTTCCCGTAGACACATTCCCTTCATAACCGGCCGGCATTATGGCCACACCATTTTCTAATTTATCCTCCACCTCACGGATTCTGTCCAGAATGGAGTCCTTGTTTGTCTCCATGGCAGGTTTACATAATTTAATCAATGCCATTTCAATCATAATACGCTTTTGGGATGCATAACGAATCTGTCCCGAAAGTTCTGAAAAGATTCGGATATAGCGCAATATGGCATCAATCTCCACCATCTGTGCCTCTTCCTTTAATCTTGCCAGATTTTCGGTGGAAGCGTCAATGACGTCCCCTATATCATCCGAAGCCTTTACCAGCATCAGATTTCTGAGATACCAGGTAAAGTCCGTGACAAATTGTGTGAGTTCCCTGCCTTGTATTACAATCTCTTCCAGCAAACTGATGCAGCCAAGTACATTCCGGTCCAGAACATGGCGGAGCAAACGGCTAAACACCTCCGTATCCACCGCTCCAAGGACATCCAGCACTTTATCATAGGTCAGTTCCTGTCCCAAATGAAATGCAATGCATTGATCCAAAAGGCTGAGTCCGTCACGCAAAGAGCCATCGGCCATTTTAGCAATGTAACGGAGTGCCTTTTCCTCTATCTTAACCTGTTCTTTATCCACCAGTTCCCGCATTCTTGCGGCAATCGTGTCAATACTGATCCGCTTGAAATCATATCGCTGGCATCTGGACAAAATCGTAATGGGAATTTTGTGCACTTCTGTTGTTGCCAGAATAAAAATAACATAGGAGGGCGGTTCCTCCAAGGTTTTAAGCAGGGCATTGAAGGCTCCTATGGAAAGCATATGAACCTCATCAATAATATAAACCTTATATTTCCCTTCCGCCGGGGAATAGGAAACTTCATCCACGATTTCACGGATATTATCAACACCATTGTTGGAAGCCGCATCAATTTCAATTACGTTCATGCTTGCTCCGGAAGCAATGGCGCGGCAGGTTGCACATTCCCCACAGGGGCTTCCGTTTACCGGATTTTCGCAGTTTACCGTCTTCGCAAAAATCTTTGCCACCGTGGTTTTACCGGTTCCTCTGGTTCCCGTGAAAAGATACGCATGTCCGATACGATTTGCATTTATTTGATTTTTTAAAGTTGTTACAATGTGGTCCTGCCCTTTGACATCCTCAAAATTGTCCGGGCGGAACTTACGATAAAGTGCCGTATATGACATACTTAAATCCCCGTTCTAAATCTTTGTCGTCTTAATCACCGAAACAAATACCCAGCAGTTTTGCCTCCTGCACAATGGTAGCATCCGGTGACACCATTTTTAATTTTCCTGCCACTTCTTCTAACGGAACTCTCACCAGTTCACGGTTCTTATATCCTACCATGAATCCGTACTCATCTTCCAGAATAAGTTTGCCCGCCTCTGAACCGAGACGGCTTGCAAGCACACGGTCATACGGGCAGGGACTTCCGCCGCGCTGCACATGACCGGGCACGGTAACCCGCACTTCTTTACCCATCTTTTCCTGAATCTTCGCCGCAACTTCATAGGACACTGAGGGGTACGGACGATTTTTCAGTTTTTCTTTATATTCTTTCTTGGATAATTTCGCATCTTCTTTAGAAATAGCCCCTTCGGCTACCGCAATGATGGTAAACCGGCTACCTTTTTTATCTCTTTTTTCAATCGCCTTCACGACTTTATCAATGTCATAAGGAATTTCCGGAATAAGAATGATATCCGCTCCTCCGGCCATACCCGCATTTAAAGTAAGCCAGCCGACTTTATGTCCCATAACCTCCACAATGAAAACCCTGCCGTGGGAAGCTGCCGTTGTATGAATACAATCAATCGCATTGGTTGCAATATCCACCGCACTCTGAAAGCCGAAAGTCATATCGGTTCCCCACAAATCATTATCAATTGTCTTGGGAAGGGTAATCACGTTCAGCCCCTCTTCGCGAAGCAGATTTGCAGTTTTATGTGTACCGTTACCACCCAAAATCACCAGACAATCCAGCTTTAATTTGCGGTAATTTTTCTTCATCTCCTCAACCTTGTCCAAGCCGTTTTCATCCGGCTCGCGCATCAGTTTAAAAGGCGTTCTGGAGGTTCCCAAAACCGTGCCGCCCACCGTCAAAATACCGGAGAAGTCCGATGCAGTCAACATGCGGTAATTTCCGTAAATCAATCCTCTGTAACCATCGAGGAATCCATACATTTCCCATTTTTCATCGCTGTTTGC
>CAYRLN010000237.1:0-3429 GCA_964425065.1 uncultured Lachnospiraceae bacterium
GTACACCACCTGAGAACAGCACCGGTGTACCCCATATTCTGGAGCATTCCGTTCTCTGCGGTTCCAAGGATTTCCCTATCAAGGATCCGTTTGTAGAATTGATGAAAGGTTCCTTAAACACTTTCTTAAATGCCATGACATTTCCGGATAAGACCATTTATCCCGTGGCAAGCTGTAACGACGTGGATTTCCAAAACCTGATGCATGTTTATCTGGATGCGGTATTTTATCCCAACATCCATGTGCAGGACAAGATTTTCCGCCAGGAAGGCTGGCATTATGAGATGGAAAACGCAGATAGTGACCTGACCATCAATGGTGTGGTTTACAATGAAATGAAAGGTGCTTTTTCCTCTCCTGATGATGTGCTGTCCAGAGAGATTATGAACTCTCTTTATCCCGATACTACTTACGGCGTGGAATCCGGCGGTGACCCGAAAAATATTCCTGACCTTTCTTATGAGGAATTTTGTGAGTTCCACAAGAAACTGTATCATCCTTCCAATAGTTATATCTACCTGTACGGTAACATGGATATGGTGGAGAAACTGGAATATATCGATAAAAACTACCTGTCCAACTTTGAGGCGAGAGAAGTGGATTCTGAGGTTAGAATGCAGAAGCCCTTTGACGAAGTACGCATGGTGGAAAAAGCATATCCGATTAATGACGAGGACAATGAAGAAAAAACGGCATACCTTGCTTACAACGTGACAGTGGGCGATGTGCTGGACAAGGATTTGTTTGTGGCATTCCAGATTTTAGATTATGCCCTTTGCAGTGCACCCGGTGCGCCTTTGAAAATGGCACTGGTACAGAAGGGTATCGGTGATGAAGTATACAGCAGCTACGACAATGGCATCAGACAGCCGTATTTTTCCATTGTTGCAAAGAATACCTCCGTTTCCAAGAGAGATGAATTTGTAGCAACCATCAAGGAAGTACTGACCAAACTGGCAGAGGAAGGTATCGATAAGAAGTCGTTGCTGGCCGGAATCAACTATTTTGAGTTCCGTTATCGTGAGGCCGACTTCGGTTCCTATCCGAAAGGACTGATGTACGGCATTGAAATGTTTTCCAGTTGGCTTTATGATGACAACAATGCTTTTATGCATATTGAGCAGAATGAAACCTATGCCCGCATGAAAGAATGGGTGGAAAAAGGCGAATTTGAGAATTTGATTAAAAAATATTTCCTGAACAATACCCATGCTTCCCTGGTAACCTTGGTTCCCCAAAAAGGTCTTGCAGCAAAAAGCGAGCAGGAACTGAAGGAGAAACTGGCTGCTTACAAAGCAACACTTAGCGAGGAAGAAATTGCGAAAATCGTGGCAGATACCAAGGCATTGAAAGAGTGGCAGGAAACTCCTGATAAGAAAGGAGACTTGGAAAAGATTCCCCTTCTTTCCAGAAAGGACATGAAGAAGGAAGCTGCTGAATATGTAAATGAAATCCGTGATATTGATGGTACTACGGTGGTGTTCCACAACCTGTTTACCAACGGTATTGCATACCTTCGCCTGATGTTTAAAGCAGACACCGTACCCGCGGAACTGTTCCCTTATTTAGGTGTTTTGAAGGGCATGATTGGTATGCTGGATACCGAAAACTATAAATATGGTGATTTGTTTAACGTGATAAATATGGAGACCGGCGGTATCAGCGCTGTTACAAACATGTATGACAATACAAAGGACAGAAATGATTACACCGTCACCTTGGAATTAAAGACAAAGGTGCTTTATCCGGGTATTGCCAAGGCAGTAGAACTAATGAAGGAAATGCTGCTGAACACGAAATTTGATGATTTAAAACGTATGGCAGAGATTGGCGCAGAAGCAAAATCCAGAATACAGGGCAGCATGATTTCCGCAGGCCATTCAGTGGCAGTGGGACGTGCACTTTCTTATGTTTCTCCTAACGTTGCCATCAGTGAACAACTTTCAGGTCTGGGACTTTACAGACTGGTTGAGAAAATGACAGATGGTCAGGAAGGCAGACTGGAAGAACTCTCCGACAAACTTAAACAACTGGTACGCATTCTGTTTAGGGCAGAAAATCTTATGGTTGACTTTACCGGTGATGAGAAAGGCTACGAAGCATTACCCGCACTGATTGCCGATGTAAAGAAGAATCTGTATACAGAAGATGTATCTGATATGCTGGCAACAGAAAAATATCATGTGGAAGTGTCTAAGAAAAACGAAGGCTTCAAGACTGCCGGACAGGTGCAGTATGTATGCCGCGGCGGTAACTTTAAAGATAAAGGTCTGGAATACACCGGTTCCCTTCGCGTCCTTCACACCATGCTCAGCACAGACTATCTGTGGAACAATGTGCGCGTAAAGGGTGGCGCTTACGGATGTATGTGTAGCTTTGGCAACTCCGGAAACGCATGCTTTGTTTCTTACCGTGACCCTAATCTGGAAAAGACCATTGAAGTATACGAAAAGTGTGCAGACTACATTGAAAACTTCGAGGCAGATGAGAGAACTATGACACAGTTTATCATCGGTGCCATCAGCTCTCTGGATACACCCATGAACCCTTCCGCAAAGGGTATGTACTCCCTGGGCGGTTATATGACAGGACGAACCTTTGCAGATGTACAGAAGGAAAGAGATGAACTGCTGGCAACAGACCAGGCCGCTTTCCGCAAGACGGCAGAGTATATCCGTGCCTTTATGTCAGACGAATGTCTGTGTGTAGTGGGCGGCGGAGAAGCCATCGAAAATGCAAAAGAAATCTTTGGAAAAGTGGAGAATTTATTTTAAATGAGTGAAAACACATCCTATAAAGCGGGTTTTGCTACATTGATTGGCAGACCCAATGTGGGCAAATCTACCCTGATGAACACGCTTATCGGTCAGAAGATTGCTATCACATCCAATAAACCTCAGACCACCCGGAACAAAATCCAGACCGTCTATACTTCTGATGAAGGACAGATTGTGTTTTTGGACACCCCGGGTATCCATAAGGCAAAAAATAAGCTGGGCAACTATATGGTATCAGTTGCCCAGAGAACCCTTTCCGAGGTGGACGTGATTTTGTGGCTGGTGGAGCCTACCACCTTTATCGGGGCAGGAGAGAGACACATTATCGAACAGTTGCAAAAGACCAAGACTCCCGTTATTCTGGTAATCAATAAAATCGATACCGTAAAGCCGGAGGATGTCATTGCAAGTATCGAGACCTACAACAAGGAATATGATTTTGCGGAAATTGTTCCCGTATCTGCCATGAAGGCAAACAATACCAAGGAACTGATTAAATGTATTATGAAATATCTGCCCTACGGACCTGCCTTTTACGATGAGGATACCATCACAGACCAGCCCATGCGGCAGATTGTGGCAGAACTGATCCGTGAGAAAGCACTCAGACTTTTGTCGGAGGAAATCCCTCACGGTGTGGCGGTCACCATCG
>CAYRLN010000238.1:0-2541 GCA_964425065.1 uncultured Lachnospiraceae bacterium
ACGGCGGCGATACGCTGTATGTAATGGATCAAATCAGCGACAAAAAAAATAAGGAAGAGACCTGGGTGGAACATCTCTCCCTCAGTGAAGCTATGAAAAAATTAAACGAACGGGAAAGAGAAATCATATCCCTCCGCTTTTTTGAAGGAAAAACCCAAATGGAAGTTGCCGACTTAATCGGTATCTCCCAGGCACAGGTTTCCCGTCTGGAAAAGAACGCGCTACGCACCATGCGTGCTTACCTCACTTAATCTTTTTTAAAGCGCTCTCTTTCCTCAAAATAGACATTGTTCATCCAATCTACCGCATCCTTAACCCCGTCCTGGGAGAAAGCAAATTCGCTGCTTCTTTTTTCCTCGTCCGGTGTCATTAAATAATTTAATGGCTCCGGCCAGACGGTGGCTTTCAGCATTTTACCGTCCTCCTTTTCCACTTTCTCCAAACGGTATCTCATGCCCCCGCTGCTTCCTGTATATTCCGATTTTTTTAAAAATTCCAAAGATAAAATATCATCTTCCCTAACCATCTTACGTACCTCACTTCTTTAGCCCTTCTTACAGCATAACCCGACTCATTTCTTTTTTCAACTGCTTCATAATTTTTTTCTCCAACCTGGATATGTAGGACTGGGATATGCCAAGGTATTCCGCCACCTCTTTTTGTGTCATCTCCTGCCCGTCACGGTTTCCGAGGCCGAATCGCAGGTTAATAATGGTTTTTTCCCGGTCACTCAGTTTGTCAATGGCCTTCATCAGCATATTTTTCTCCACTTCATTTTCCAAATCACGGTAAATCACATCCTCATCCGTGCCGAGAATATCGGAGAGAAGCAGTTCATTTCCGTCCCAATCCACATTTAAAGGTTCATCGATAGAGACCTCCAGCCTTGTCTTATTATTTCTCCTTAAGTACATCAATATTTCATTTTCAATGCACCTGGAGGCGTAAGTCGCCAATTTTATATTCTTCTCCGGATTAAACGTGTTGATGGACTTAATCAGACCGATGGTTCCGATGGAGATTAAATCTTCCACTCCCACTCCCGTGTTGTCAAATTTTTTTGCAATATAAACCACCAGTCGCAGATTATGTTCTATCAATGTCGCTTTTGCTTCGTCATCATATTCCGTTCCCAAATCCCCGATTACCTGATTTTCCCGTTCTGCTTCCAGTGGCGGCGGCAGCACTTCACTGCCCCCTATGTAATGAATATCTCCCTGCTTTTGAAAAAGCGGATTTCTTTCTTTTTGAATCAGCCTGAAATATAATTTCCCCGGCATTGCCACTTTTAATATCATAATTTCCTCCGTTCTCCCTTATCTCTTCCTTCCCTCTGAAAAAGCATTGGGTTCAAAATCATTTCATACTTACCTTTTCCGGATACGGTCTGTTCTCCTACTGCTACATAAACATTTTCATAGCATCCCACAATACCCTCCTGCTCTACCACCATTCTTTCCACCCGGTATCCTCTCATAATACCCGCGCTTTTTCCCACACTGTGATAAGGAATGGCCCTGTAAAGTTCGGGCATACCCTCCGGCCAAAGTTTTGCCATTACCTCCTCATTTGTCACGGAAACCGGTTTGGAACTAATCGGCTCCATCAATCCGTTTCCGGTATCCAAAATAGCATTTACCGTAACCTTTTGCTGCCCACAGCACAAGGTTACCGTGCAAAATTCTTGTCCTCTGTGCCGCTTTTCCGTTAAATAAGAGCCAAACATATAAAGTATGCCTCCCGCTCCCATCACAAAAGCGATTCCAAGGGAGTAATCCACCATGCCTTCTATGTATCTCATCATTATGAAAAGCGCTCCTCCAAACAAAAAAGAGTAGCCCAAAAGATTTTCCAGCAATTTTTTGTAACCGGATAAACTACCCGGTCTGAACGCTATTTTAATCATAAGCACTGAGGATATGCCGGCCTGCAATATCAATTCCAACACCGGCGGCAGAAATGCAGCTACCAGTCCGATTACATAGACAAACGCCCCAACGCCGGCCGCCAGAGTCATGCGCAGACGAGTGGCAGTACGCCTCGCGCTGATATTGGTCAGCATCAGTAAATATAAATTCATTACAAAATTCACAAGAAATAACGTGTCTACATAAACTTCATAATACATACCGGTTCCTCATTGCCTTCACAATGATTATAAAGGGATTCCGGGAAAGAATTTGTCACTATTTCGAAATGACTCATCTCTTTTTTTTACCACGCTTCGACATCAAAACGGCATCAAAAAAAGACCGGTCTTTTTGAACCGGTCTTCCCGTTATTTTCTCGTTATTTTCTTTTTATTTCCTTACTTTTTTATTCCCTGCTTTGCAGTTTGAGCCTGCATTTGGCGCAAGATATTGTCCATCTTTGTTCGGATAAAATCTCTGTGTTCTTCTTTTACCAAGTAGTAAATATAAGAGTCCTTCACATAATCCATAGGCATTCCCCGGCCTACAATTTTAAAATTAACAAATCCCATTTCGCAGTACTGCGCCACCTGCTCATGTGAAATGAATGCAGGTCTGCTCATACACTCCT
>CAYRLN010000238.1:2551-3425 GCA_964425065.1 uncultured Lachnospiraceae bacterium
ATTTACGCGGCGTGGCTTTATTCGGACAGGGAAAGGGCGTGTGAATATCAAATTCCAATTGCATCCGGGACTGCTGGCGATAATGCTCCTTCCTCATGACGCATCCCGGATAGCATACCTCATTTACCAATATCTCCACGCGTTCCGCATAGGGCTGAATTTCATGCAAAACTTTTTCATTATGATTCAAATCATAATCCAGCACCACCAGATAATAATCTTTTTCCAACTCTGCCTTCAATGACTCGGCATCTACAATACGTTTTGTCGTTGAAGATATCATGGGAAAGGACGGATATTCTTTTCTTAAATATTCTTCCAAAACAGGCGTGTTTACCAGCACCTGATTTAAGCCGTTATCCGCCAGCTTCATAATCAGATTACAGTATGTATCGTTCAAATGCTTTTCCTCTATTAGGGAATTGGTCCATGTAAAGCGCACCGGAATATTATGCTGATTATATAATTTCAATATATTTTCGATATCACGCTTCGGAGTGCTGCCAAATACTGCCCTGCCACCGTTCCATATTGCCCCCGGAAAAGTACCGTATACCGAACCGATTTTATAACCGTCCATAAACTTCTCCGGATAATCTTTCATAAGATTAATCAGTATCTGATTTAGAATACGAAAATAGCAAAATCCCGGTAAATGCCAATAGATATCTTTCTGCATGATGTAGGACTCCTTTCTTTGCGGGCACGAGGTCAGTTTTCTCATCGCAATAACAAAATATGGAGTAAATCAATCGACTTACTCCATAGAATATCAAAATATTATTTCTTCTGAAGGAAATCAGGAATCTTCAGGGATTTCTCTTCTACAGACGCCCGAATATCAGTAGGTTTATTGATACCGATGGTAGGCTTT
>CAYRLN010000239.1:0-3417 GCA_964425065.1 uncultured Lachnospiraceae bacterium
GTGCCAGATGCACCGCCTCCTTTTGCAGCGTGCTCTCCGCCTCCTCCCAGGTCTCACAGCCAAACATGTCATCCTCTCCGACAACATCAAAGAGAAGGCCCAATGGACCTTCTCCCTCTTTTGTACCAACGATTGATGCACTACCGTTTATATATACCGGCTTTTCAAATTTTACACTCTGTTTTCCAAGCTGACTCATGATTGCTACTCTCTTTCTTTTTTAGGAATAGTATTCATAAGTTTCTGCCGAAATATACCAATCTTGTTTTATTCAATTACCACCACATGGTTGAGCAAATATTCCTTGCCCTCTTCTACCACGTATTCCGGTTCTTCTTCCGATTCTGTATCGTCAGCCCCTGCGCTGTCTGTTTCCGTACTACCGGTTCCGGTAGTTCCCGTTGTACCGGATGTATTACTTTGGTCTTCCCCGCCTTCCCAGACGGAAATTTTAATGGTCACTTTTCCTTCTTTTGCATTCAGGTTTTTCAGGGCCTCCGACAGATAACCTGCCTTGTATTCTCCGCTTGCATATGCCTCATAAATTTCTTTTAAGGTGGCACTGTCTACCACATTTTGGAAAATAACTGTTCCAACACCGCCCTTTGACAACTGGCTCTTGCAGTTATCATAATATTCCTCCAGACTGGTAAGCACGCTGCCGTCATAACCGATACCGTCTCCCCAATCGCTTTCCGGATAGTAGGTCTTGCCGGAATTGTCCGTTGCATTTCCGGTGCTGTTCTGCCATGTGTTGGGCTTGCGTCCCTCTGTCTCATCCTGATATTTTGTTCCTTTGCATGCAGGCAAATACACCGATAATCCCGTGCGGACATGGTCCTTTGCGAACACTTCATCCGTCTGATTAAAATAGTCATAACTGTTCGGCTCCACGTCATCCCATGTCACATCCACATTGTAATAAGCATTTCCCAGTTTTACAATGTTCCATGCATGGTTTTCCCCTGCGTAACCGGTGCAGTAATAACAGGGAATTCCCAATTTCTGCATAATGTACTGGTACGCCCTTGCATATCCCGCGCACACCGTCTCTTTGTTAACCAATGCACTATATGCGCTCTGCCCGATATCGGCCGCCAGATTATACTCTATTCTGCCAAGCAAAGCGTCATGCACATAACGTTCCTTTTCAAAATCTTCGGTATAATTAATGGCACCGTAAATAATATCGTTAGTCACATCCGTAAATTCTCTTTGGCAATCCTCCAACTGTTCCGCGGTCCAATTAAATTTCAAGGTCAGTTCCTTACATATACCATTTTTGTAATACTTGCAGGAAAAAGCCGTATCCAGCCAGAACAGTTCCGGATGATCATTGTAAACTGCTTCCATGACGTTTTTCATCTGCGTTGCGTTTAAATTCTCAACAGGAACAAAAGTGGCATTCAGAGCCTGCGCATTTGCATAAACCTGCCGGTATACCCTTTGCAGCGCATCACTGAGCATTCCGTAGTAAGGATACATCAGTGTGTCGAAATCAAGGTTTTCTCCGGTCTGACCGTATTTTTCGTCCCCTTCAAAAACCGCCTCGTTCAAGTCCTCGGTTCCCACCATGGGAATGTAACCGTAAAGACCGGCTACGTCTTTGTTAATCTCCAGTTCCGTATCCGGCTTCTGATAATGAAGTTTTTCAGCGTAGGGATTTCGAAGACCGTTTTCGTCATAGCCTTCTTCTATAACCGCCGCCGGAAGTTCTGTCTCGTCGGACTCTGCACCCGTCACCCCGGGAATCGAGCCGGACAATTCTTCCTTTCTATATTCTTCCTCCAGTTTGCCAACTCCCGAAGTCAGATTCTCTGTAAATTCCGGATCAAAAGCACCTACCAGCACAAAGATGCAAAGTGCCGCAAACAGCAAACCAAATATGCCTAATATCCTCTTTATCGTTCTCTTCAAGGCACTACCCCCTCTGTCTATTTTCGAAGTCCCTTCGGATAATGATTTTTTACAATACTACCGGCCACCTTGCCCCAGCCCAGACTGTAACCGTCTACGCACACAAGGCACCAGCCTTTTCCATCTTCTATTATTTCGTCATTTTTTCCTTTTTTCATAACCATATTTTCACCGAGAACCAAAGTTTGCCCTGTCAGATATTGACGAACCTCCAAACTTTCCCCGGGCAAGTCCAAATATTGCTTTACGTTTTCTTTGGACAATGCCAGTGCAAGGGCGTGTGAGGGCTCAAACCGTCCCTTCTTTAGCGTTCCCAGATGCAGGCCCGGTCTGAGCACTTTAAGGCCTTTTAAAGCCGGCATATCGGCGGGTCCCACATAAAGTTGCTCACCGAAACAAAGATAGGTGCCGCCCGGTTCCTCCATGTTTAAAAACGCTTTGGCAAATTCGGTAAATTCTTTATAATCTTTGCCCGCTATACTCTTTTCGTATCCGCCTTTACTGCTTCCGCGGCTTATGGTCTCTCCCTCTTTGGCAAGCACGGCCATAAAATGTCCCTCGCCCTGTATTTTATGGGGCATAAGACGTATTGTTTTTTCAATGTCTTTTGCCGCATCTTCTATCCAGTCAGCTCTGCCCTGTACAAAATTTTCCGGCATCTTTACTTCCTGTATGCAAAATTCGGGATGCCTTCTCAAAAAGCGGCTGATACTGCCCTCATTTTCCTGCGGTGCAAACGTACAGGTAGAGTACACAAGTCTTCCTCCCGGCGCCAACATGACAGCCGCTTCCTCCAAAACCTCATCCTGTCTTTCCGCACACAGTATTACGTTTTCTTCGCTCCATTCCCTACAGGCATCCCCGTTCTTTCGAAACATCCCTTCACCGGAACAGGGGGCATCCACCAAAACCTTGTCAAAAAAAGCCGGAAACTTCTCTGCTAATTTTGCCGGCGGCTCATTGGTCACGATACAGTTCGTAACTCCCATACGTTCCACATTTTCCGCCAGAATCTTTGCACGCGTGGGATGGATTTCGTTGCTGACAAGCAATCCCTCCCCTTTTAGTGCGTCTGCAAGTTGTGTTGTCTTTCCTCCCGGTGCGGCACACAAATCCAAAACCCTTTCCCCGGGTTGCACCTCAAGAAAAGGCACCGGAGCCATGGCGGAAGGTTCCTGGATGTAATACATCCCCGCCTCGTGATAAGGATGTTTTCCGGGCTGGTCGTCTTCTCCGTAATAGAATCCGTTTTCCGTCCACAAAACCGGCTGCAGGGAAAAAGGATTGGCCGCCAAAAAGGACTCCGTATCAACCTTTCTCAAGTTGATGCGCAGACCGCGGTAATGCTCTCTCTCAAAACTTTGCAAAAACTCTTCGTATTCATCTCCAAGCATTTCCTGCATTCTCTGTAAAAATTGTTCCGGTAACATCTATTTTCTCCTCATCCTTTGCCCATATAATTTTATTATAGATAAGTACCTGCCACTTTGTCCATTTCTA
>CAYRLN010000240.1:0-3417 GCA_964425065.1 uncultured Lachnospiraceae bacterium
GATGAGGTGGACTCCGAAACAGGAATCTTGCCGGAACCTGAAACGGAAAGCGAGCCGGAAAGTGAGCCGGAAAGTGAGCCGGAGGTACCTCGCATATTTGTCAATGATTTTATCGTGGATATGAACGGAGACGGCATCAAGGATATTGTGAGACTGGAATCGGTGTATGATTGGTCAGACCCGGAGGCGGCCACAGCAAATCGAGAAAATCTGGTGGCAAGCCTAAAAGCGAATCTGGCAGGTTACATGGAATTGGTGCTTTACGACGGAGCACTTGCTTGTGACAATATGGATGATTTTAAGGTTGGCGGTGAAATACCTTCCGAAGCCATCGTGGAGATAATCGGTAACTGTAGCCATGTCCACGCAGGAAATTGCCAGTACAGTTATTTTGTGGAAGAGGAAAAGGGATACATAGTATATAGTAACCCCTATGTGGGACAGGGTTCCGGTGGTTATAATTATCAGGTGTTTACCTATGACAGAGAATGGAACAAGGTGACAGAGGCAGAACGGCATTTGAGTTTTGAAATGGATTGGTGGATGGACGGATCCGGTAGAAAAGGGGATTTTGAGACTTATTTTGAACGGATGTTTCCAATAGAAGATATGATTTCTTATACCCTCGAATTAAAAGGATATTTGGATAAGGCATGTATTATTGCAGATACCAGCACAGGGGGATTGGAGGAATTTAAAGTAACC
Organism: uncultured Lachnospiraceae bacterium; assembly: GCA_964425065.1. Lineage (GTDB taxonomy): Bacteria > Bacillota > Clostridia > Lachnospirales > Lachnospiraceae > Acetatifactor. The sequence goes on from CAYRLN010000240.1 coordinate 706, forward strand.
ACACATTTTGATGCGGCAGGGCTCACGCCGGATGCCTATGATATTTGGCATTGGTATGTGGGAACTCCGGTTTCAGGGGTAGCATTAAGTGATGTGCAAACCCCGGAGGAATTACGGACATCTTTGGAAGGTATCCGTATGGAAAACTGGCTGTATTCCCAGTTCTTTTTCTTGGAGGAGGTAAAAAGGACGGTAAAGATACAAGAGGTGGCAGAGGAGGCGGCCGAAGTTCCCTCTTATGTGGAAGATGTGGCAAACAGGCATTGTGAAACGCTGTTTGAAATACATAAAGACGGTGAACTTGGCGAATTTTCTGCGTGGAAGATTCCAGAAATCCGGTGGACATACACATGGGACTTGAACGGCAGATTAGTGGATGTATACAGCTATCGGATGTATCTGTATACAGACAAACCGGAGAGCGTGGTTTATGTTGGTGGTATGGAATCCCGGGAAAACGGTTGGTTTGAATGCGACTATGGTCTGTACGTGGTTTGTGACCGGGAAAGCTCTCAGTGTTTTACTGTGGGTGGAAATGATATCCTGCCCACAGAGTACAACTTTGTTATTGATATGATAAAAGAACGTTGGGATTTGTTCAAAGGTATCTATAAGTGATAAAGTAAAATGGTTCCGCAGTTGTTATAAGGCAACTGCGGAATTTTTTCGCCAAAGATGAATATTGCCAAAATAAACGGTAAAACGTTCAAAGTAACTCTTGTAAATGAAAATGAAGAATGCTATAATACACCCATAGAATTCCTCTGCATGACGGAGGGAAATATATGGGAAAATCATTACAGGAACTTACTATCAAAGATAACTTCATGTTTTGCACAGTTATGAGTGATGAGAAGAATTGTCGGGAATTTTTGGAGATGACATTACAATTTCCGGTTGGAAAGATTAGTGTTATAGAAGAGAAAACCTTTCTGTATCACCCAGAGTACAAGAGTGTCCGATTGGATGTATATGCAAAAGATGAGGAAAACATCCGCTATAACGTGGAAATGCAGATTGTGAAACGTGAGACACTGGGAAAAAGGGCCCGCTATTATCATAGTCATATTGATATGAATTTATTGCGGAAAGGTGTAAAGTATCAGGACTTGCCTAATGCGTATGTGATATTTATATGTGATTTTGATCCGTTTGGAGAAGGTAAATATTGTTATACATTTGAATCACGCTGTCTGGAAAATACAGAATTGGATATGCAGGATGGAAGTATAAGCATTTTCTTAAATACGCATGGCAAAAACAAAGAAGATGTTCCGGAAGAACTGGTAAAGTTTTTACAATTTGTGAAAGCGGATTTGGCAGACAGTACGCGCGATTTTGGGGATGATTATGTAAGAAATCTTCAAAAGGCTGTTATGTCCGTGAAACAGAACAGAGATCAGGAGGAGCGGTATATGCTGTTTGGAGAATTATTAGAGGACGAATTCGATAGAGGAAAAGCAGAAGGAAAAGCAGAAGATATCCTTGAGATTTTAGGAGAACTGGGAGAAGTGTCTGTCGAACTCAAAGAACAGATTTTAAATCAGACTGATCTTAAAATTTTAAAAGGCTGGGTAAAACTTGCTGCAAAAGCAGATTCTTTAGAACAGTTTATAAGAGAAATGTAATCGGGTCTAAGATTTATTTCTAATCAGTTATTTCAAAAAGACGGATACGAATTCAAGGTATCTGTTGTCATTACGGATCAAGCCCGTTCGGGCTAAAACTATCAAAACGAAAGTTGCAGAGGAATTCTATAAATAATTTGAAAAATATGCTTGACACAGTGGTAGGAGTATGTTATTCTACTTGAGCATGTGATGTGCACATGCTTGACAACAAAGCAGAGTATCCACTCTCACCTTGCGGTAATTGAGCTTGCAAGCGTTCATGATTCAAGTCCTTTGGGACACATACGAGGTTTAGTATACTACATTTCTGGAAGTATGCCAAGACGGAGTTTGAATGTGAAATTTAGTGGATAGTTATGCTATCCACTTTTTTATTTTCTAAATGGAGGGTACAACCATTAGCGATTTAATGATTAATGAACAGATCAGAGACAAAGAGGTTCGTCTGATTGGGGAAAACGGTGAGCAGCTCGGTATCATGTCCGCAAAGGAAGCTATGAAATTAGCAGATGAAGCAGGACTGGATTTGGTGAAGATTGCGCCTACAGCACAACCGCCTGTATGCAAAATTGTAGATTACGGCAAATTCAAATACGAGCAGATGCGCAAAGAAAAAGAAGCAAAGAAGAAACAGAAGGTAATCGAAATTAAAGAGATTCGTCTGTCTCCCAACATCGATACCAACGACTTGAACACAAAGATCAATGCAGCCAGAAAATTCCTGACAAAGGGCGACAGAGTAAAAGTTACTTTGCGTTTCCGCGGAAGAGAAATGGCTCATATGAACAACAGCAAACACATTCTTGATGATTTTGCTGAGAGTCTGTCTGACGTTGCGGTAGTGGAAAAAGCTCCCAAGGTGGAAGGCAGAAGTATGACAATGTTTTTAACTGAAAAGCGCCAGTAAGTACAGTTAAAATAGATGAAACATAAGTTTAGGAGGAATTTGTTATGCCCAAAATGAAAACAAGCAGAGCAGCAGCGAAGCGTTTTAAAGCAACCGGAACAGGTAAATTAAAAAGAGCAAAAGCTTATAAGAGCCATATCTTAACCAAGAAATCTACTAAGAGAAAACGTAATC
>CAYRLN010000241.1:0-3401 GCA_964425065.1 uncultured Lachnospiraceae bacterium
TTTCGTTACTCCAGTCTTCCATCCCGTAACTATATACGTTGAGCACTGCAATAATACGTCCGTCCTTATATGCCATGGAATTTATACTATAATCTGTATAATTTGAAGAACTGTCTGTATCCTCATTCTTCTCAACAAGAGGCAATTCCACATATTTATAAACATTTTCTTTCGCTGCCGCTACCAGCGCAGGGTCGGTTTCTTCTTTTCCGCCGCAACCGCATAAGCCTATAGCCATAACTCCTGCCAAAGCAAAACTAAGACTACGCTGAAACCATTTTTTCATTCCTTTTTCCTCCCTCTTTTTGCACGCTGTCTCTCCACTGCACGCTCTCCCTTATCTTTCAGACGTAAAAATACACTTTTTGCCGTCCACGTTCTGTGTTTCCATGCAATCACAATTGCGATGATAATCACGACAACCGGATAGAGAATAAACAGCAGCCGAAAAACAAGAATCAGTACCAAAATATCTTCATATCCTCTGGCGATATTTTCCCAATAGGGGTATATAATCGCTTTTCCATTCATGGAACGGGTTCCAAATTCCCCCAAAGCCTCAAGCAGCGATAGCAGGGAATATCTGGAAGTATTTTCCAGCACTTCCAGTTCGGTCTCCTGCACGCCGATGTTTTCCTTCACATAATTATACGCATAGTCCTCAACCGGATTTGGCATCACAATTTCATAACACCCTATTCCGTTTGCAATACCATAATTTGAAAGCGTCTCGTACGAAACGAAAGCAACCGAAGAATCCAGTCCTGCCGCCTCGGCAAGCCTGCCCTCTTCTCTGCTGTACACACCTGTGATAATGTGTGGAATTCCACTTATGGTAATGACCTGTCCCGCAATATCATTGGAACCGAACAATTGCCATGCTATCTCCTCATCCACAATGCAATAGTCCTTCATCACATCATTTCCGGAGAAATAGGAACCGCTTTTTAATTCCAGCGGATGGAACAAAAAGAAATCCCCTCCAATTCCAACTGCATTTACAGAAACTGTGGATTGTTCACTTTGCAATGTTATCTTTCCTGTTGCACTGTAGGCATCTGCCCAAAGTCTGGCCGATGCATTGGTGGATTCTGATACAATGGATGCCTCAATCAATGCGCTGTCCAAACCGTGTTCGAAACTGAGGATGGAATATTCACTCAGCCCGGCGTTTTGGGATACAAAGCAACTGATTTGAGCCACACCCCCATCATCGGACCACCTGTCCGCCATCATCTGGGAATCCTGTTCTTTTGCCATATGCGAAGAAACGCCGGAAAGCACCAGATAAATGAGGAAAGATATTACACAGGAAATTGCCAAAACAATTTGTTTTTTGGTCAAATGCCCTAATAATCTCTTCATAACGCAATCCGCTCCTTAATCGGGCAATCTGACAAGTTGACCGGCTTCTACCGGCTTGGTTGACGTTGTGATTACGCTCTCCCATCCATATACGCCGCCGGTGATGGCAGACTGGGTATCGTCAGATGCAACCACCTCAACATCCACTCTTGTGGCTTTATAACGGTTACCCAAAGGACTGGACTTCTGCTCCACAATCAGGATAAATTTGCCGTTATTATCTTCCCTGATTGCACTGTTTGGTACAATCATATCGTAGGTAGCACTCTTAGACCCCACAGAAAGTGTCAGTGACTGTCCATCCGTTACATCCCCGGTAAGGGTAAAGGTAAGCAGTTTTTTCTTTGTCGGATCTGTTGTATCCGGTCTGATGGAAGACACCACAGCCGAAACATCACTATACCACCAGGAATTTACCAGTTCACCCTTATCCCCTACGGATACTCTCTGTGCCTGCTCCTTCGTCACGGAAAAACTCAAGGTATACCCCTTGCCTGCAGGCTGGATGATTGCCACAGGACTACCCGGGTTGGTACTCTGTCCTGCCGTCACATTGAGGGCGGTAACCGTTCCTGCAATATCAGAAGTAATCGTCGCACCGATTGCATTTTCGCGAAGTTCTTCTATCAAAGCCTCCTGCTCACGGATTGCTTCCAACTGTGCAACCAAATCCAATTCCGTGGGAATCATTGCAAGGTATTCATCATAAGCCGTTTTGCTGTCTTCATATATTTTTGTTTTTTCTTCCAAAGTTTTCTGTGCGGAATACACATTCAGTTGTGCATTTGGAAGCTGGGCATTCAAATTACTAATTGTCTGGTTACTCTCCACTTCAGCGTTTTCTTCCTTCAGCAGCACCGCATTCAATGCCGCCTGGCAAGTATTCACTTCTGCCGTATATTTTTCTACTTCTGCCGCCGCTGTATCCAGTTCCTGTTTTGCGGCGTCCACATTTGCAGGATTATTGCCGCTTACTGCCGTTGCCTTATCATAGGCTTCCTGTGCACTCTCCAGACGGAGTTTGGCATTTGCAAGATTTGCCTGGGCCACATTCAGTGCCTTTTCCTCTTTGCTTGTATCCACGTTTGCAGGTTTCGTAATGCTTATCTGGAAATTAAGCGCAGCAACCCAGGCTTGTGCTTCCTCATAAGCCGCCTGTGCCTTATTCATCTCCGCTTCTGCCGCTTCCACTTTTGCCTTTAAATTATTGATTATGCGCTTATGTTCTTCCACCGTAGCCACATTCCCACTCTCAACCTTATTCACCAACGCTGAGTCCAGGCCAGTCAGAATATTTCTGTCATAAGCATCCTGCAATTGTTTCAAAGTCTTCTCGGCTGTCTCAAGTTCCGCACTTTCCTTATCTTCCAGATAGAAAAGCACATCCCCCTCCTTCACTTCATCTCCTACCCGCACCGCTACGCTTGCTACCTTACGGCTCTCCGTTACCTCCACGTTATAGGGATCACCGCTCTCCACCACACCGGTTCCCCTGATTTTGGAAGTAATTGTACCGGACATAATCATCTGTGTTGCCACTTCCGGCAAGGAATAATTCATAATTGTATTTGAGAAAAAGGTCAGTACCAGCATAATAGACAAAAATACTATGGCTGCACTTTTTACCCACTCTCTTTTCTTTCTGTTTTCTTCGTTCATATTCCTGCTCCTCCTCATTAACCCTTGATGCCGCCTTGGTAAGTAATACCGTCTACCAGATATTCCTCACCATATAAAAATACAAATAAGCTGGGAATCATATAAATCGTCGCCACTGCAAACGCAAGTCCGATTTCCCCAGAATTAATTTTACTAAGAAATACGGAAAGCGGATGCGTCTCCGGATCAGACAGCAAAATAAGCGGTTGTTCTACCATATTCCAATAGTCGATAAACACTAAAATTGCCGCTGAACAAAGGGCACCCTTACATAAAGGTACGCACACCCTCCGAAAAATCTGCCATTCACCCGCACCGTCAATCTGTGCCGCCTCCAGCACCGATGTGGGGATACGCCGCATAAATTTAGTAAGCAA
>CAYRLN010000242.1:0-3385 GCA_964425065.1 uncultured Lachnospiraceae bacterium
CCATGGCCAGTTGTACTGCTGCGCCAAGTCCCACAATCCCCGGAACGTTTTCCGTCCCTGCTCTTCTGCCCCTCTCCTGGGCTCCGCCATGCATAAAGGAATGGATTTTTACATTCTTTCTTATATACAGGAAGCCGATTCCTTTCGGGCCGCTTAACTTGTGTCCGCTGGCAGAAAGCAAATCAATATGATATTTCTCCACATCGACAGGGATATGTCCGTAAGCCTGCACCGCGTCTGTGTGAAACAAAATCCCCTTTTCTTTTGCCAGTTGTCCGATTTCTTCAATGGGCTGAACCGTTCCCACTTCGTTGTTGGCAAACATCACGGAAATCAATATCGTATCCGGCCGGATGGCTGCCTTAAGTTTTTTCAAGTCAACGATACCGTATTCATCTACACCCACATAAGTGACCTCAAAACCTCTTTTTTCCAGATAACGGCACGTGTGAAGGACTGCATGATGCTCAACGCATGAAGTAATGATATGTTTTCCCTTCTCCCCATACGCTTCCGCTACACCTATAAGGGCCCAGTTGTCACTTTCTGTCCCGCCGGAAGTGAAATAAATCTCACTCCGCTCCGCGCCGAGGCTGTCTGCGATTCTCTGTCTGGTCCCGTTTACCGCCTTCTTTGCCGCAGCAGATAATTGGTAGATACCTCCCGGGTTACCGTAACTATTCTGTAAATAGGGCAACATCATCTCCAGCACCTCCGGTGCCATGGGAGTTGTCGCCGCATGATCCAAATAAATCATAGAACACCTCACTTAACGCCTACTTTTTTACATACATCCGCCAGACAACACTTATCACACTTGGGCTTTGTTCTGGCACTGCAAATCTCTCTTCCGTGATCCACCAGTCTGTGACAAAAATCATGCCCCTCTTCCGGTGGAATGATTTTCCAAAGTTCCTTTTCCACTTTGCCCGGCTCCCTAATCTGTTTTACCAATCCCATCCGGTTCACCAGCCGTATGCAGTGAGTATCCGTCACAATGGCCGGTTTCCCGAAAACATCTCCCACAATCAGGTTCGCGCTCTTACGCCCTACACCCGGAAGGGATAACAAAGTATCAAAATCCTCCGGCACCTTTCCGTTATATTCGTCCCGAAGTACCTTCATACAGGCACTGATATCCTTTGCCTTGCTTCTGCCAAGTCCACAGGGCCTGACAATGGCTTCAATCTCTTCTACCGGAGCCTCTGCCAAATCGTACAGAGTCGGAAATTTGGCATACAAATCCTGCACCACCACATTTACCCTTGCATCCGTACACTGGGCAGCAAGCCGCACGCTTACAAGCAGTTTCCACGCTTCGTCATATTCTAAGGAACAGCCCGACCGGGGATATTCCTGTTTTAATCTGTCTATAATAATTAACGCAAGTTCTTTTTTTGTCATCTGTCCATCCTCTCCGCTCTCATTTTAACAGATTTCATGCGGAAATTATAGTCCTTGTATAAACTTCTTTCCTTGCCTTTTTTTGCATATAATGAACCAACTAGTTTCCTGAAAGTAAGTTATGAAAAAAAATCATCCTATCATCACAGGTACTATCATCCTTACCGTCACCGGAATGGTCAGCCGCCTCATCGGCTTTTTCTATCGCATATATCTTTCCCGACTGTTTGGTGAAGAGGGTATGGGTATTTACCAATTGCTGGGCCCCGTCACTGCCCTTACCTTTTCCGTAACCGCAGCCGGGCTGCAAACCGCCATTTCCAAACACGTGGCCACTGAAACATCCACCGGAAATTACCGTGCGTCAGCCAGAGTTCTTTCCGTGGGGCTTTTCCTATCTCTTCTGCTTTCTGCACTGTGTACTTGGTTTATCCACCGCTATTCCCAGTGGATTGCAGTAGAATTCCTATTGGAAGAGCGCACGGCATCCATGTTACGGATTATTTCTCTGTCTATCCCACTGGGCGCCGTTCATTCCTGTATTAACGGCTATTTTTATGGCGTTAAAAAAACCGGGATTCCATCCGCCACACAGTTGGCAGAACAATTGTGCCGGGTGGCCTGCGTCTATTTTGCAACCCTTTCTGCCGAAAAATCGGGATTTACTCCCAGCATCAACGTTGCGGTCATCGGTCTTGTCATCGGAGAAGGTTTTGCCATGCTTATTTCTATCGGAGCCGCGCTCCGGCGTTTTCACAAATTATCTGCCGGTGCCGCCCCTTCCTCCGATACGCTTCTCTCCAAAAGGGAGACTGCGAAAGATTTAATGTCCATGGCAGTCCCCTTATCCGTCACCCGTATCGTCATCAACCTTTTACAAAGTATAGAGGCAATTTATATTCCCAACAAATTGCAGGTTTTCGGCTACGACAGTGCAAGCGCCCTCAGTGTCTACGGAGTGCTGACCGGAATGGCCATGCCGCTTATTTTCTTCCCTTCCGCAGTCACAAATTCCATCTGTGTCCTCCTGCTTCCCGTCGTATCCGAGGCCGATGAAAGCGGAAATATCAGCGGCATCCAAAAGGCCACTAAAATCTCCCTTCGTTTCTGCGTCGGCTTTGGAGCTCTATGTACTGCACTTTTCCTTATTTTCGGACGATTTGCGGGCGAATTCCTGTTCCACAGCAGTCTGGCGGGAAAGTTTATTACCACTTTAAGTTTTATTTGTCCCTTTTTATATCTTTCCGCCACAATGTCCAGCATCTTACACGGCATGGGCAAAACCGCAGTCACCTTCCTTTTGAACGTAACTGCTCTGGGCATCCGGCTGCTGTTTGTATTTTTTGTAATTCCGTCCCGGGGCATTGAGGGATATCTCTGGGGTCTTCTGATCAGTCACCTCTCTACCACCATGTTGGAAGTCTTATCCGTAAAATATTACATCAAAAAATCTTCGGTGAGGTAATCACTCCCACCGAAGATTTTCCTGTCGTTTAATTCTCTTTTATCTGAAATAAAGGCGTAGATAAATATCTGTCGCCGGAATCCGGAAGAAGAACCACAATGTTCTTACCCCTGTTTTCCGGACGCTTTGCAACCCTTTCTGCCGCTTTCAACGCTGCACCGGAGGATATCCCCACCATGACGCCCTCAGTCAAAGCGAATTGTCTACCTGCTTCATAGGCTTCTTCATTGGTTATGGTGATAACTTCGTCGTAAACTTCCGTATTTAACACGGAAGGAACAAAGCCTGCACCGATTCCCTGTAATCCGTGGGCTCCCGCTTGGCCGCCGGAAAGAACCGCACTGGTGGCAGGTTCTACTGCGATTACCTTTACCTTGGGATTTTGTGCCTTCAGATATTCGCCGATACCAGTAATTGTTCCGCCTGTACCCACACCTGCCACAAAAACATCCACCTTTCCACCCGTCTGAGACCAGATTTCAGGTCCTGTCGTTTTTCGGTGTGCCTCGGGATTGG
>CAYRLN010000243.1:0-3359 GCA_964425065.1 uncultured Lachnospiraceae bacterium
GCCATAATGCCTTGTGGGGTCTGCGTATCAGAGATGTTTTTAAACACAGCATCTCTGTTAGATACCATTACACCATAGTATACTTCTCCATCCGGATTCAGGAAGGATTTGGTACTGCTATATGCAGTTGTCTTTGTAACAGTAGCTGTTCCCTGTGTCAGATTTGTAAATGTCTGGATAATGTTGGATCCATCTCTGGAAATGGTAATTCTTACCACATCGCCGGCTACCATACTTGCGCCGGTGAAACTGTTTTTACCCAATACTTCTGTGTCACTCTTGGACATTAACTGTACAACTTCATTATTTGTATTTCTGATTGCAGTTGTGATTGCTCTGATACCGTTATCGTCATCTGCAACGGATTCGTTAAACAATCCCACATAAACTGCATTATTGTTGCTGCTTCCGCAATCTCCAACAACAACGTCTACCGACAGTGTGCTGTTATCGCTGGTCAGAGGGAATACGAAAATACCCAAACCGCTTGTCTTGATATTTGTTTTTACCAATCCTGTAGGGTTGGAAAGTGTCACTGTCTGTCCTGCAATATTTGCCTCCAAAAGGCCTTTATCCCAGTTGATAATCTCGGGTAATGTATATCCAAGTTCGGGATGTGTTGCTCCTTCGGGAGTGGGAGGTAATTCATCTTTCACCTGAACGCTGGTTACATAATAAGTTGCGCCTGTGAAAGTGAAATAAAGTGTGGTTGCCTCACCTTCATAAATGAATGTGGAAGAACCGGGATTTGTGTTAGATGTATCTGCTGTACTGCTTGTCTCATCGCCTGCAACATAGATAACACCTTCACCGTCTGCTGTTGCTTCAATCGCACTTGTTCCGAAAGAAGAACCGTTGATTACTACTTTCGCATTTCCTGCTACCTTGATCGCAAAGCTGTCATTTGCATTCACAACAATGCCGTACTGTGTTCCATGGTAATAAACATTGCCATTGGAACGAACCGTAAAGTTACCATCCTCGGAAGTAATGCTTGTTCCACTGGGAACTTTGCTGCTCTTATATAAATCAGAAACGATAGAACCGTCTGTCAGGTTGTAAGTTGTTGTTACGCCATCCTGTTTGGGTTCTTCTGTGATTCCAAGTTCTCTAACTTCCAAATTGAAAGATTCAGGAACTGTAGTGTCATCACTATATGTGATTGTTACGGTTTTACCGCTTACGGAAACCTCGGAAACGCCTTCGCCTGCTGTTACAGCATTTGCCAATTTTGCGCCGTCAAGGTCTGCCCATACAACAGCCTTCTCTGCACCTGCAATTTCTACTTTGCCTGTGCCGGAAGTCGCTGTAACAGTAAATGCTGCACCTTCTGCGCCGCTCTTAACTTCAAAAGTTGTGTCGCCGATAGTAACAATTCCTGTTTTACCGGATACCCAGCTCTTTGCAGGAATTTCCTGTACCTCATAGGATACGCCGTGGAAATATCCACGATTTCCGCTGGCAGGAGTAACCGTAATGGTCATGGTTACAGTAGAATTTGTTTCGTTTTCATATTTAAAGGGAATTTCTACATCCTGTCCCTGCTCAAGATTTACGCTTTCGCCGGTCTCGCCACCTGCTGTCATAACTGCAGAAGATTTTGCATACGCACAGCCGGTAAATGTGAACACACCCATTGTGTTAGCGGGTACAAGTACTTCAATCACAACATCTTTTGTGAATGTAAGACCGTGTCCGTTTGTAGTTGCATCCCATGTATCAGATGCGTCTTTTGTCATCTTGATAAATTTGTTTGCAGAGAATACAGTATCTCCTTCGATATCTGCCGCTGCTGTTCCGAAGATAGTGGAAGTTCCTCTGAAGTTCCATGTCTCAGCAAGGTCTTCCAGAGTCATTTCTGCCAACTTCACAACCGGAGTAACAGGTCCGGAAGATTGTATCGGCTGATATTCCACAATAGTAATAGTCTCAAACTTTACTTCTGCTGAATCTGTAACGTCATTTGTAATACTTTCGATTCTTAATTTATCATTGGTGAAATAATCCTCTGTGTAAGTTGCAGAGTATGTCAAATCATCATTAATCTTAGCACCATCTGCTCCGGTACTTAATGCCACTGTCTCAGTAGTGCCTTCACCAACCACTACAGAACGCTTGCTATTGTTAGAGTTCAATTTAAAACTAAATGCAATTTCTGTAGTTGCCGCATCCAAAGGCAGAGTGATTACACCTGTGATACCTTCTGCCGTCTTTGCTGTCTTTTGAATAGAAAGATAGCCTGACTTGTTAGCTACTTTACCCTGTACTACTGTAATAGCTGCCGGAAGGTCAGTCTCTGTTCCGGTAAAGTCGTATGTAGTAGTCTTTTCCCAGTAACCGGGCTTTGTTGTACTCTCTTCCCATCCTTCGGGAGCTACAGGTTCAGCACTCGGAATTACCTGATATTCCACAATAGTAATAGTCTCAAACTTTACTTCTGCTGAATCTGTAACGTCATTTGTAATACTTTCGATTCTTAATTTATCATTGGTGAAATAATCCTCTGTGTAAGTTGCAGAGTATGTCAAATCATCATTAATCTTAGCACCATCTGCTCCGGTACTTAATGCCACTGTCTCAGTAGTGCCTTCACCAACCACTACAGAACGCTTGCTATTGTTAGAGTTCAATTTAAAACTAAATGCAATTTCTGTAGTTGCCGCATCCAAAGGCAGAGTGATTACACCTGTGATACCTTCTGCCGTCTTTGCTGTCTTTTGAATAGAAAGATAGCCTGACTTGTTAGCTACTTTACCCTGTACTACTGTAATAGCTGCCGGAAGGTCAGTCTCTGTTCCGGTAAAGTCATATGTAGTAGTCTTTTCCCAATAGCCGGGCTTGGTTGTACTTACTTCCCATCCCTCAGGAACTTCTGCATCGGAGCCACCTTCATCGCCTTCGCCGCCATCGCCTGAATCTGCGTTTGCAACTACAGCAAGACTCAACCAGTAACCAGCTTCAGTTACTGCAATTGTCACATAGCCTGCTTCACCTGTGTAATCATAGGTAAATGTCGCATCATTAACTGTAGGTGCTTCACCGTTAAAGGTTACGTTTCCTTTGTAAGATGCATCATAACCCACCAGAGTGATTGTGCTGTTTCCTGCTACCGGAACTTTTACAGTTGTTCCTGCGCCAACCTGCACATCGCTTCCACGGCTGCTGAACTTTCCGCTTGTTGCATCAATCTGCAAACCAAGGATTGTTCCTGTGCCGTTACTGCTTCCTTCAAATGATTCTGTGAATCCACCTGCTGTTGTAAATGTCCAACTTGTAGGTGTAGGCACTTTTGCTTCTACTGCAAGAGACAACCAGTAACCAGCTTCAGTTACTGCAATTGTCACATAGCCTGCTTCACC
>CAYRLN010000244.1:0-3354 GCA_964425065.1 uncultured Lachnospiraceae bacterium
TTTTAATACCTCACACTGCCTCATTCGCATTTGCATATAAGAAATAAAATAATTGTCTCCTTTTGAAAACGTATTCCGAATTCTCAGTTTTGCCTCTCTTTCCATAGATTTCAAAAGGGTATCTACCTGTTCAAAGCATTCTCCGGTGTAATCGCTTCTATCCTCTTTACACAGATAAACAGACATCCTGTTTAAAATATTTTTCATAGATTCATCTATTTTACACTGTTCCGCCCGTATTTTCTTTAAATTTTCCGGCATAATCAAATTCGCCACTATTCCCATTCCTGCCCCCAGACAAAGTATTGCCGCCTCATTTCCCACTGTACCTGCAGTCATTTCCCCTGCCGCAAGATAATGTCCTGCAAGAACCGCATTCATGGTTATTCCGCCTTCCAGACCGGTGCTATAACACAGTAGCAAAAATAAGCAAAGAAAAATTCCATAAGCTACCATATTGTATCCCAAAAGCGGATATAAAATAAAACAAAGAAATGTCATCACTCCAAAAGCAATTATTCTTTTTACGGAAATTTCAAGAGTATCCTTTTTGGTATCCTGTACCGTCAAAAGCGTAATGGTGGCTGCGGAAGTGGCATAATTTAATCCCAATCCTTCGGCCAAAATCATAGCCAAAGGTGCCGCAATACTCAGTTTAATCCATTTCAGATAATTAATTTTGTTTCTGTTCATGTCCTTCATCTCCCGAAAACATTCTTACCTTATATAGTACCCATTTTACCACATCTCATAGCATAATGGCATTTCACAAACCTCTATAGCAAACAAAAAAGGGTGACGCTGTATTGTCACCCCTCTTTATTATGAGAAAATTGTGAAATGTTGTTTTTTAGTTACCGGGTACATAATTAAATGTTACGGAAAGAGTTTTGATATTACCAATATTAGCTCCATCCATAATCGTAGGAGACAAATATATCTTAGCTCCGCCCACTACACGAGCCTTTTCCGCATCCACTTTGCTTACCCATGAATTGTACAGGTTTACACGTGTGCACAAGCCATCATCGCTGGTGGTATATGCTCTTCCTGTCATCGTGTAAGGCTCGCCGTTTACTAATATCTCTGTAATATTGATAATGTATCCCGGATACAAAGCCTCACCGTTTGCAATACCGACTGCGGCAAATGTCATGCCACTTGCATATCCACCGGATAATCCCGTGAAATCCAATGCTACGGTATATGTACCTTCGCCGGTAATTTCTACGTCAGTTGCCACTACCCCTGCCGTACATGCTCCGGGATCATAAGTATCTCCCACACTGTACTGCACGCTCCAGTCACTGCTTGTATACATAATCCAAGCCTTAGCTGTTCTGTCATCCACACCTGCCGCGTCGGGTGCTGCTGCAATAGCAGCCTCATTTTCAGCCTTTGCCTTTGCAATCAAATCAGCCTTGTTCTGTGTAGACTGTACTGCATAACTATGCTCCATGAACAAGTCTGCCATTCCCTGGTCTACAATTTTACAATCCGTCTTACTGTACATGTCATTGCAATCCCAAAGTACAGGACAGATACCTCCAAGACTATCGCAGTTATTCAAAAATGCCTGTGTATATTCCAAAGTGTTCTCTTTCATCACTTTGTTGTTCATCAATACGCCATACTCACCAATTACAACACCAATACCCTGCTCCGTGAATTTGGACAGTTTTGACAAGGATTCAATCTGATCCTGATAATCTCTTTTCGTTCCCCATGTAGCCTGACTTGTGAAAATACAATATCCGGAAGGATCATAGTAGTGTACAGACAAAAGTAATTTGCTGTCTGCTGTATCGGTCGGCAGCTGATACAAATCGTTACATGTATTTGTGATATCCGTACCGAAACCTGCAATCAACAGGAAACGAACTTCGTTGTTTCCACCCAGTCCTCGGATGGTATCTACGAATTTCTGGTTAATCTGATTTGTCACTGCATAACATTCTTCGTCAGAAAGGCTACCGGAATCTGATGCAATATCTTTGTCGTTCAGGCGGAAACCAATCTCCTCGTTACCGGACTCAAAAATAACATGATCGGAGTAATCTTTAAAGCGCTCGCCAATCTGAGTCCACATGGAAACATACAAATCCATTGCTGCATTTCTGGTCTCCTCAGATGCGGAACCGAACATACCCCACCAACCACCGTCCCAGTGGTCGTTAATAATAACATACATATCTTCATTCAGGGCATAATTTACAATTTCTTCCACACGGTCCAGATAATCCGCTCCGATTGTGTAATCACCCTTTTCAAATTCCATAGCGTTTGTCCAAGCCACAGGAACACGCAAAGTGTCAAATCCTGCTGCCTTCATACCGCTGATCATCTCCTGGGTTGTAACAGGCTGACCCCAGAATGTTTCATATGCGGCTGTGGATGCTCCTACTCCAAAACTCTGCCGTCCGTATGCCTCCATGGTATTACCCAGGTTGATACCGTTACCCATAAGTTCTACAAATTCCAGAGAAGTCAGCTCTGTTCTCATGCCTTCATAAATTTTGGTTTCAGTACTTGCCGTCTCACCGGAATTATCTTTTGCGGGTTCCGATTCCACCGCACTGTTGTTTGTAGAAATGTCGCCTTCTCCATCGCCACAGGCAACCACACCCAACGTCATTGCTGTCGCAAGAAGCATTACAATCATTTTACGCACTTTAGAAAATCTCATAAAAAATACTCCTTTGCCGATTACTATATAAACATCATAACGACAAAAGAGTATTTTAGAAACAGTGTTTTTTAGTGGGTATTCTTGTAATAATTTTAGATTTTTCTCTTTTTTAGCACCTATCTGCCATTTTCCTTCTTATTCCCACTTCATATAGTCCTCATAATCCTTCCAGATATTGCAAACCCAGGTTTTTCCCTGATTAAAGATAATCTCGTTTCCATCCTCATCATAATACACGGTAGGGTCCGTATCATAGACTCTCTTCCAAGTTGCCTTAATAACCTTTCCGTTTGTGAAAACATAAGCATCTCCGCATTCGCTGTGTGTACCAAAAATCAGATAATCGTTGCTATCACGCACTGCCCCTTCGCAAATCTTAAACACTACATTCGATACATATATAGGCCTGTTGTCGATTTCATCCACCATCTGTTCTCCAAACTGGCTTCTGTAATAAACGCCTTCTTCCTCGTTGTATGTAAAGCAGGGCTTAGCATCTCCGTAACCGCCTTTATTGGTTTCCTCACCGCCCGGCCAGATTTTTGTTGCATCCGGATATTCATCATAAGTAGCTCTGTAACCCTCATCTGCAAAAGTAAATGCCTGTACAAAAGTATCTCTGTACTCTGTCTCATATCCTTTTTTCTGTACCGCTTTCTCATACC
>CAYRLN010000245.1:0-3334 GCA_964425065.1 uncultured Lachnospiraceae bacterium
CTGCGACCCCCTGGTCCCAAACCAGGTGCTCTAGCCAAACTGAGCCACACCCCGTCGCATTTCCCGTCCCTTTTCGTGACGCAAATCATATTATATATGAATGTTTTCTGTGTGTCAACCTATTTTTTCGAAAAAATTTATTAGTCAGATTTTTCAAAAAATTTAGTCAACATAACGGATTGTAAAGTGCACTTCACCCTCCCTGTCAATATCCATTAGGGCATACGATGGCTTCCTTCCATCCTGGCGCGGATAAGAAATACTGCCGGGATTTACTGCGATTACTCCTGCCCCATATTCTATCACCGGTCTGTGGGTGTGTCCGAAAAACACAATGTCTACCCCTCTTGCTGCTGCCTCCTGCTTAATCATCTCTGTTCCCATAGAAACATAATAATGATGCCCGTGAGTCAGCCAAACCCGATATCTTCCTATATTGAATTCTTTTTCCATGGGAAGGGATGTAAAAAAATCATTATTTCCCGCAACAATCTCCAGCGGACATCCTGACGCACTCTCAAACAAGTACTCGCTTCCTTCCGCATCACCACAATGAACCACCATATCAACAGGCGATACCTGCTCTAACACCTTAAGGAAGATGTCATTTCTTCTGTGTGTATCACTTACAATTAACACTTTCATCTTTCGATTTTCTCCCGCAAAATCTCTTTCATCGCCTCAAGAGCTTTTCCCCTATGACTTACCTGATTTTTTTCCTCCGGTGAAAGTTGGGCTGTGGTTTTGCAAAACTGCGGGACATAGAAAATGGGATCATAACCAAATCCGTTTTCCCCCGCTTCCTCATATCCGATCCTGCCTTCGATAATGCCCCTTGTAGTCAGTTCTTCCCCGTTTGGCAAAACAGCAGCAATGGCACAGACAAACCTTGCCGTTCTCAGTTCATCGGGAACACCCTTTAACCGCTCAATCAGATTATTGTTCTTTATTGTATAAGAAGTATCCTCTCCCAGGTATCTTGCAGAATAAATTCCCGGCTCACAATTTAAATAATCAATCTCCAGACCGGAATCATCTGCCATGACAATAGCCTCCGTATATTTTGCAACCTCTCGCGCTTTAATCAGGGCGTTTTCCTCGTAAGTTTTTCCATCTTCTTCTATGTCGGCCTTAATTCCCGCCTCTTTCATCGAAAGCACCTCAAATCCCAGGTCTCCCAATATCGCTCTGATTTCTTTTACTTTTCCGACATTTCCGGTTGCAAAAACAATCTGCTTCTTCATTATTCGTCTCCTTCATATATCATAAGTATCGCCTGATATATTCCCTCTGCTATCTTCTCTCTGTAGTCTTCCCTGTCCAAAAGTTTCGCCTCCTGCTCATTGGAAAGATATCCCACCTTCAAAAACGCCGCCGGCACTTTTGCATTCCAAACAGAACTCTCATTTTCCGTTGCCGCAAACAGACCGTTGCCTCTTCCGCTAATCTGCGTCACCACCTGACGCAAAGTCGCATCCGCTAATTTTGCACTGCTAAGCTTGGGCGTAAAAAAATCACTGTTATATATTACTTCTGTTCCGTACTTCGTGGTATCCGATATATCCTGGGACACCCCGATGGATAAAATGAAATCCGCATTCACTTTTTCCACCAGTTCAAGACCTGCCTGCTCCGAGACCTCCGCATCCTCCAGTCGTGTAAAGTAAGCCTTGATATCCGTGGCATCCAGTTTACTTTTCAGCCTCTGGGCAATGTCTAAAATAATATCCTTTTCCTGCCACCAAACTTCCTCGCTTCCATTCTCCAAAATGCCATAAACGGGATCAATCACCACAATTTTATCATATAAATCGGCGGGTTCCACAAAGTCAATATATAGTTTTCCGCCCTCCAACACACTTTTACATTCAAAAACATCTGTCAGTTTAAATTTCATAAGAACGCCAATGGCGTTTTCTTCGTAAGTACCGGCTTCAATGCCCGTAATGTCTCCATACACTGCCTGGGTGTTATAGAATGCAACATCACCACCAACAATTATGATTCGCAGTTCCTCCTCCGTGTACCGGTTCTCAATGACCACATTTTCAGCTTTTACTCCGCTTTGCAGTGGAATACAAAGTCTGTCGCCCGCCATCCTCTCCGCATCGAACACAAAGGAGCGCGCTTCCTGTAATTGCGGCTTCGTCTGCTCCTGCAAAAGTGTATTTTGCAGGGACAACTGTTCCTTAGAACCCTCCGTGATAACAATTGCCTTCTCGTTGGCATAAACCAACATCCCACTCATAGACACCAGGAAAAAAACAGCCGCGATTAAAAGGGTTTTCCATCTCAATTTATCACTCATACATTTTTCCAATCAATACTCTTAATCTTTATTTCCGCTTTTCTTCGGCGGCTTGGGACCCATAAACTGATAATAATAGGTTTTCATCATTCCATTATAAATCTTACGGTTTTTGTCCGCTTTCCTACCGATATCTTTTTCCGCCTGCTCATATGCCGTAATCATGCATAAACTCCAGCTATCCAGTGCCTTATATCTTTCCCCTATTGTCTGATACAGTGCAGGCATGGCGGATTTATCCTCCAAACGCTCACCATAAGGGGGATTTGTGATAATAAAACCGTATTTTTTTCCATGGCTGAGTTTTTCCACGCCTCTTTGCTGGAAGTGGATTAACTTGTCCACTCCGGCCAGCTTTGCGTTTTCCCGGGAAATAGCCACCATCTTTTCATCTAAATCATATCCCTGAATATCCGTCACAATGTCTAAATCAACCATCTCCCGCGCCTCGTCCAGGGCATCATACCAAATTCTCTTTGGTACAACATGTTCCCAAGCCTGCGCGGTAAAATCCCGGTTCATACCGGGAGCCATGTTTGCCGCAATCATAGCCGCCTCAATGGGAATTGTGCCACTACCGCAGAACGGATCCACCAAAATCCTATCCTTGTTCCAGGGTGTCAGCATAATCATTGCTGCCGCCAGATTCTCTGCGATCGGGGCTTTCGCCGTCAGTTTCCGGTATCCTCTCTTGTGCAAAGACTCTCCCGTCGTATCTAATCCCACGGTCACTTCATCTTTCATCAGAAAAACCCTTACCGGAAAACTCTCCCCATCCTCCGGGAACCAGGAAATTCCATAGACCCCTTTGAGCCTATCCACCATCGCCTTCTTCATAATGGACTGGATATCCGAAGGACTAAATAATTTACTCTTTACACTTGCCGCCTTTGCGACCCAAAACTTTCCATTTTTAGGAACATACTCTTCCCAAGGCAGGGCCCGGGTTCCCTGAAACAGTTCTTCAAAGGTTTCCGCATGGAATCTTCCTATTTTAATAAGGATACGTTCTGCCGTGCGCAGAGA
>CAYRLN010000246.1:0-473 GCA_964425065.1 uncultured Lachnospiraceae bacterium
CAAACTGCTTTTTGCAGTTTCCCTTATTACAAACATCGGTGCACTCTTTTATTTTAAATACTTCAATTTCTTTATAGATAACTGCAATTTCCTGTTTCACACAGACTGGCATCTGGAAGCAATTGCCCTGCCTCTTGGCATCAGTTTCTTTACCTTCCAGCAATTGTCATTTGTTATCGACAGGTATCAGGACAAGGCCCCCCATTATTCTTTCATGGACTATGCCTGCTTTATCACTTTTTTCCCGCAGTTGGTGGCCGGCCCCATTGTGTTGCACAATGAATTCATTCCGGAATTGAAAAGAAGCCACGGATGCAAAATCAATCCCCGGCATTTTTTTGACGGATTCTCCCTTTTCATACTGGGACTTGCCAAAAAAGTATTGCTGGCAGACGTCCTTGCCATTGTCGTAAATGCAGAATACGAAAACATCCCTTATCTGGATGCACCTTCCGCCTGGCTTACTATTATTT
>CAYRLN010000246.1:483-3321 GCA_964425065.1 uncultured Lachnospiraceae bacterium
TTTTCTATATGTTGGAACTTTATTTTGACTTCAGCGGTTACAGCGATATGGCCCGCGGCATGGGTAAAATGTTCGGATTTTACCTTCCCGAAAACTTTGACTCACCATTTAAAGCTGACTCTGTAAAGGATTTTTGGCGGAGATGGCACAAGACATTATCCCGTTTTTTAACTACTTACATCTACATTCCCCTCGGTGGGAACCGGAAAGGACTTGCCGTCAAATGCCGCAATCTGTTGATTACCTTCCTTATCAGCGGAATTTGGCACGGTGCAAACTGGACCTTTATCCTTTGGGGGCTTTTGCATGGACTGGCCATGGTCTTCGAGGCACTGTTCCCCAAAGCGCGTTTCCGCCGGCCTTTTTTCAACAAAGTGGCAACTTTCCTTTTTGTCACTTTAACCTTTTCCATCTTCCGCAGTGATTCTTTGGAATCCGCATTTCTCTTGCTAAAGAAACTGTTTGGAGGCGGCTTCACCGGTTTCATAGTCGGAATGTGCAACACACTGAACATTCCGGAAACCTATGCAATACGGGAAATGTTACAGTTGTATTTCCCGGGTCTGCTGAATCCTTTCTATATTGCCTGCAATGCATTGCTGCTTATTATTTCATTGGTTCTGGTTGCGGGTCCCAAAGCTGAAGATTGGATTCGTCAAAAGGGAAGCACTGTAAAAGGACTTCTTTTACTTGCAACCTTATTTACCTGGTCTGTGATTTCCCTTTCCCAGGTCAGCACTTTTTTATATTTTAACTTCTAACCTTTAGGAGATTGTCCATGAAAACCGTTAAAAAACCACTAAAATGGCTTATTATACTGATTGCCGCAGAAATGATATTGGTTGCCTTGATTACAATCCTGTTTGACCCGTTCTACCAATATCACGGTGCTTTGCCCGGTACAAAGACTGTTCTGTATGACCGGGATAATCAGGTGCCGGGCACGATACGTACTTTGGAATACGATTCTGTGTTGCTCGGCTCCTCTGTAGCCGAAAACTTTGACAGCGAATATTTAGATGCCCTGTATGATTGTCAGACATTAAAAATCATCCGTGCCTCCGGCTCCGTTGCCGATTTGCTTTACTATCTGGAACAGGCACACGAAAACCAAACCATTCAACATGTCTTTTGGTGTCTGGACATCTTTGCCTTGACCTCTTCCACAGAAGTGACGCTTTATTCCGACAATACCCCCAGGTATTTGCATACCCAAAGCGTATTGGATGATTTTACTTATCTCTTCAACAAAGACATCCTGTTTGAGGAAATCCCTTATTCACTTGCCTTTTCTCTCTTGGACCGTAATACCGGAGGAAATGCCTACAACTGGGCAGAGGGCAAAGAATTTGGCGTTGAAAAAGCAAAACTTGCCTATATAAAACCGGAAACCTCAAATTGGATTTCCGACGGACTTACTGCCGAGTATCGGCAACTGGTGGCTGCAAACATTGAAATGGTAATACAGGAGGTTACCACTCATCCCAATACCGAATACACCTTCCTTTTCCCACCCTACTCACTGCTCTGGTGGGATTCCGGATATGTGAATGGTTTATCTCCCACCTATTTATATGCTTTGGAGCAAATTCTCCCGGCTCTCGTCGCATTGGACAATGTGTCTGTCCACTTCTTTATGAGCGAACAGGATATTGTCTGTGACTTAAACAATTATATGGACATGGTTCATTACCGCCCGGAAGTCAATCAATATATGCTGGATTGTGTGAGTACGGGAAGTCACTTGGTGACAGACAGCAATCTGGAGGAAGTCCTTGATGGTATGAAAGAAACCGTTGATTCCATTGTCACGGAAAAAATATATGATTATTATCCTCAGTAATAAAGTTTCTTCATTAAAAAAGCACTCTTTGGAAGAGTGCTTTTTATCGTTTCACTTTATTGCCTGCTACCGGCTTTCCTTTTCGTGCAATATCTCCAATACCTTTCCCCACTTGTCATAAACCACATCGCCGTTGGTAATCACATAATCCTCACCGCTACGGATTGCCGTGCAATAATCCTGAACGGAAGCCAGCCTTCTTTTAAAAGCCGTACCCCCTCCAAACATGTGCACGCTGTGGATATCCGATCCCGCGGTCATGGGAAGTCCCTCTTTATTGGCATAAGCAATGGCCCTCACATCATACTCAGGGTCATTATGGGCCTTGCTCAAGTGGCAGGAATGGGTTGCATTCACGCCTTCCACGCCGTCTACCTGTTTGGGGAACAACCTGATTTCCGGAATATACCATTCCTCCCTGTAAGGATGGGCATGAATTACCATGCCACCCGCCTCGTGAATCAAACGGTACTGTTCTTCCACAGTGGCTGTACGGATTTCAGGATGGGCTATCATCCACGCTGCGTCCACCCCATAAATCAAAAATTCTGTTCCCTCATAGCCGGCTTCGTAGCCAAAGAACACATCGAAATCATTGGCATCGCCGTAACGTTTTGCATCCAGATAACCTTTTTCAAATTCGGTTACCCATTCTGCCCAAGGAAGCGTTCTATCCACACCCGTGTTGCCGCCCCAGTTGTGGTCTGTCACAATGATTCCCGCATATCCGGCCTCATGGGCTGCCTTTGCCATATCATAGCCGGTATTTGCGCCACATGCGCTGGCCTGACTGGTGTGCAGATGGGTTTCATATAAATAAGGATATTTTTTTAACACTTCTGAATTCATTAGTCACCTCAAAGTTTTATACTATATAAATTAAACCACTAAAATAAAGGTTTGCAAAGTGTTTTTACCTTTATTTTAATGGTTTTCATTTGAGTCAATAGGGTATTTGCATTTTTTCTGAAACTTTTTGTTACAATTCGATTACT
>CAYRLN010000247.1:0-3319 GCA_964425065.1 uncultured Lachnospiraceae bacterium
TCACCGGTTTTTACAAGGTTCTTTGCAGCTTCGTAAATCTTATGATAAATTTTTTCGTTCAGTTTGTTTAAATCGGAATCAATACAGTCAAGCAAACTGATACCCAGCGTGATTGTTCGCACATCCAGGTTTTCTTTTTCTATCATTTTATTTGTTTCCGCTACTTCATATATATTGATCATGACGTTTTCTCCCAAGTTAAGTTATTTTTGTATATCTGCATTAGATTCTATGCATCTTGTCAAAAATTTCTTCCTTCTGACATTTGATTACCACACCGATTTCCTGACCCAGTATTTCCAACTCATCTGCCATATCGCCATGCTGTTTATCCATACCGCTTACATCCACTACCATCATCATTGTGAAATAATCCTGTACGATTGTCTGGGAAATATCAAGGATATTTACCTTATTTTCAGCAAGATATGTACATACCTTTGCAATAATACCTACGGTGTCTTTTCCAACTACTGTGATAATTGTCTTTTTCATCTTTTTTTCTCCATGTTCCTTATTTGCCGCTGTGGGCGAATTCTTTTTTATTATACGCTCTTATCTTGATTTTGCAAGCAATACTATACTGTAATAATGGGTGAAGGTTCACTTCTGTTTGCCACCATGATAGGAAAATCTTCTGCCCTGTAAGGGCAATCCCCCATGGTAATCTCCATGCGAACGGACTCATATGCAAGTTCCGGCAAATTATTTTCCTTACTCAAGTGACCAAGCACAACCGCTTTGGTCTTATCGCACAGCACCTTATTTAAAAGTCTTCCCGCATTCTCATTGGACAAATGCCCCTTATCTCCTAAGATACGCTGTTTGAGATAATAAGGATAAGGTCCCACCTGAAGCATATTAATATCATGGTTAGCCTCCACCAAAAGAGCATCCATTCCTTTTAAACATTCCACCGTATACTCGTTGAAAACTCCAAGGTCTGTGCAGACTGCTATTTTGCTGCTTCCGTAGCCGATACGATATGCCACAGGCTGCGCCGCATCATGGGATATTTTCATGGGATTAACGGTCAAATCCTTGATTGTCACCTTTGTATCCGCATGTATCTCATGAAATAAAGATGCATCCGGTGCGTTTTTACAGTTCAAAATAGCTTCTATGGTACCCCGCGTTGCATATATGGGTATTTCATATTTTCGGCTGAGCACTCCAAGTCCTGCAATGTGGTCAGAGTGTTCATGGGTAATCAGAATCCCATCTACATCTCTGCCGCTAAGATTTAGGAATTTCAGTCCTTCCTCCACTTTTTTTCCACTGATTCCTGCATCCACCAGCAAATGCGTGGCATCGGAACCTACATAAATACAGTTTCCGCTGCTACCGCTGGCTATACTGCATAGTCTCATCTATAGTAACCTGACCTTTCCTTTAGTTTTTCCAGTAAACGTCGATCACATCGCCGTTTTTCAGTTGCTCCATATATTCTGCCTGTCTACCGTTCAGATTGGTCACAATCACTCCTTGAGGTTTGCTCAGATCAATATCAATGTAATCAAATACATCCACAAATACATATTTACTCTTTCCCCTCATGGTGATGGGCATTTTATTGGCAATAATCGTAATGTCGTAAGTTAATGGTTGCTGCATTTCCGGCTCTATCTCCGGCTGCATCTTAGGCTGTATCTCCGGTTGTGCCGCTGTTACCCGGGCTGTTGCCTCTGCATAAACATCCTGTGCAGACCTGGCAGGTTCCGCGGGATTTGCCTCATGAACGCTCTCCGGCTCCGCCAAATTTTCCCATGCGTCTGCAATTGCATCCTTTGTCCAAATCACTTGGAAATTTTCATAAACAGGAGTATCCATATCCGCCTTACGGTTATTTACATAAAAATGATACTCCGCACCAAGCTGCACATCCAAAAACTCCACAATCTGTTTCAAGGTATAATAGTTCAGCATCAGAATCTCATCATTCTCGCTAACCTCATAATAACCGGATTTCAGTTCCCCATTTACAGAGGCAAACTTCGGAAGGCTTACCTTCTTATCATTTACCATTACCTGCAAACTGTCATGGAATTCAGGCAAGGAAGATAGGGCAATCTTTGCGGCATCGCCTGCCGTAGATTCCACAACCTCAATCACATCATTGGAATGGATGGGAGTATGAATATCCGCCGGCTGACCGTTTACTGTAATCACTGCCGCTTCCCCCGGAAGACCGCGGGTAATTCTCGCCTTGCCGTTTACGGTGTAGTTCAGTTCCTTTCCACGTTTCGGGAAAAGTCCGTCATTGGGGAATTCCGCCTGCATAGCCACATCCACAACCGCCAGTTTTCCGTTATCATAAACCTTTACCCTTGTGTCATTAAAGGATACAAACACAAAACTATTGCTCTGCTCATAGAAGCTTAAGCAGATTCCGATAGGGGTAACCAGCAGCGAATCCTTATGTATATCTTCCCGGAAATCGATTTTTCCCATAACCTCTTCACCGCGCACTGCAACTCTTTCCTTTACAATGCCCAGTTCTTCTGCCAACATTTCGGTATAACCGGGAATTTTTCCGCCACCTCCGACAACAAACACGGCACTGACGGATTTGTCCCCGTTCAGTTCCTTAATACACTCTGCTACCGGTTTTGTCATCTTTGAAATCGCCGGAGCCAAAAGTTCCAGTGCGGCTTTGGTCGTAATAACCTGTGGAAGCCCCATAATATCTTTGTACTCAATTTCTTCCTTCACACCGATTTGGCGTTTTATTAATTCTGCCGTGCCAAATCAACCAGACAGTGCTGAGCCAAAATCTCCGTCAAACTGTCACCGGCAACCGGAATCATGCCGTACGCCACAATGGCGCCATCCTTTGTAATGGAAATGTCACTGGTGCCGGCTCCCACATCTACAAGAGCAATATTTAAAAGACGAAATCTATCCGGAATCGCTACCTGAATAGCTGCAATAGGTTCTAATGTCATACTGGCAATATGTAATCCTGCTAATTCTACTGCTTTATTCAAACCGTCAACCACTTCATCCGGAAGAAATGTGGCAATCAATTCTACTGCAATTTTTCTTGCCTTATGATTTTCCAAATTACTGATTTGAAAATCATTCAGATAATAATTTATTATAGAGTTTCCTACACAATAAAATTTCTGATTTGTATGATTGTTCTCAATAAATGCAGCATATGCTTTCTCAATCGCCAAAGAATTTAACGTATAAATATCTTCTTTCAAAATAGTACGTTCATCCTCAAATTCCATTTCTGCATGAGAATTAAAAGTTTCAAGTACACGGCCTGCTGCTGCAATACAAACTTCTGTCAATTTGCGGCCAATCTGCTCTT
>CAYRLN010000248.1:0-3313 GCA_964425065.1 uncultured Lachnospiraceae bacterium
ATGGGACTGATTTACTTCTCGGCCTTCATTGCAGTGGTTATTCTGGCGGGAATTATCGGATATGTGTTTTATCAGGGAATCGGGCAGATAAACCGGCAGTTTTTGACCACGGTTACCAGCGTCCTGAAGGGAACGGTCGGTATTGCGGGCAATATCGTTAATACTTTATATATCATCGTACTGACCCTTTTAGTGGCAACGCCCATCGGCGTTGGTTCCGCTATATATCTGAATGAGTATGCAAAACCGGGAAAATTGGTTTCATTGATTGAGTTTACCACAGAGACACTGTCCGGTATTCCTTCTATTATTTTCGGCCTTTTCGGTATGGTGTTTTTCGGTGAAGTGCTGGGCTTGGGATATTCCGTTTTAACGGGTTCCTTCACTATGACAATTATGGTGCTTCCATTGATTACGAGAAATACGCAGGAAGCACTGAAAACGGTGCCGGATTCTTATCGGAGCGGTGCACTTGGAATCGGAGCCACAAAGTGGTATATGATAAGGACTATTTTGTTGCCGTCGGCAATGCCCGGAATCATTACCGGCGTTATTTTGGCAGTGGGAAGAATTGTGGGTGAATCCGCAGCACTTCTGTTTACGGCAGGAAGCGGTAGCGCCCTTCCCAAGGCGGGAATGGGACTAATCCGTAAATTTACCCAGTCCAGCGGAACCCTTACCATCGAAATGTATTTGCAGATGAACAATGGCAAATATGAGGTGGCATTCGGAATTGCCTGTGTACTAATCGTAATTGTCCTGGGAATCAATTTCCTGACAAAGTTTTTGGCAAGAAAATTAGATGTAAACAGTAGGGCGTAAGCTGTAACAGACAGAAAGGTATAGGAAGAAAAATGTCACAGACGAAAATTAGCGTTCAGGATTTGAACCTGCATTACGGGGAAAATCACGCACTGAAAAATGTGAATATGAAAATAAAAGAAAATGCAATAACTGCATTTATCGGCCCCTCCGGTTGTGGAAAATCCACTTTTTTGAAATGCATTAACCGCATGAACGACCTGGTAGAATGTGCCAGAGTGGACGGACAAATTTTATTGGACGGAGTAAATATATATGGACCCGGCGTAGATACCACGATACTTCGTAAAAATGTGGGTATGGTATTCCAACAACCTAATCCTTTTCCCATGAGTATTTATGACAATATCGCTTACGGTCCCAGAATTCATGGCATAAAGAACAAAGCAAAATTGGATGAAATTGTGGAAACCTCTCTTCGGGGAGCAGCCATTTTCGATGAAGTAAAAGACCGGCTGAAAAAATCCGCGCTGGGACTTTCCGGAGGTCAGCAACAAAGGCTTTGTATCGCAAGGGCGCTTGCAGTGGAACCGGAAGTGCTGTTGATGGATGAGCCCACTTCCGCATTGGACCCGATTTCTACTTTGAAGATTGAGGAATTGATGGAGGAATTAAAGCAAAAGTATACCGTGGTTGTGGTAACGCATAATATGCAACAGGCAGCACGCGTATCCGACGATACCGCATTTTTTTTGGTTGGAGAGGTGGTGGAATTTGGTTCCACGGCAGATATTTTCTCCAGACCCAAGGATAAGAGAACAGAAGATTACATTACAGGTAGATTTGGTTGATGAAAGGAGGCAGTTTATGTCACCAAGATCATTATTTGAACAGGAACTTCAAATATTAAAAGAAGATGTTGCCGGGATGGGCGAGAGAATAAAAGTGGTTTACACGGAACTTTTTAATGATTTGGGAAAGAAAGATGAGGAAGCCCTTAAATTAATCGTCAAAAATGACAGGGTTATTAACGATATGCAGAGAAATATTGAGGCACAGTGCCTCACTCTGCTCACCAGACAGCAACCGGTGGCAAAGGATTTGCGTTTGGTATCCGCCGCACTTAAGGTGGTGACGGATATCGAAAGAATCGGAGATAATGTTTCCGATATGTCAGAACTTTTCCTTCGGATGAAGATGCCGGAACTGGAAGAGTTTTCCCCATGCCTGCCTAAAATGGCTGATGCGGCAGGAAAAATGATTGAGGATGCAATTAAATCCTATACAGCTTATGACAGAGAACTGGCAGCAAAAGTAATTGCGGCAGATGATGTGGTGGATGATTGCTTTAACAAAGTGAAAGAAGACCTCATCAGGGATTTGAAAGAGGGAACCAAAAATGCGGATGATTGCGTTGATATTCTTATGATTGCAAAATATTTTGAAAGAATTGGAGATCATGCCGTCAACATTGCTGAGTGGGAAATATTCCAAGAGACAGGCGATATTAACAATCAGAGGATATTATAGGGAAAATTCCTTGCAAATTTTGCATGAATTTTGCATTGGGGCATTGCGAACATTTACAAAAATGTAGTAAAATGGCATTATGCAATAAAATGTAGAAAAATAATCATGTAAAACAAGCGAGGAAAAACAGATGACTTTTTTTGATGTGTTAGAAATGATTGGCGGTTTAGCCCTGTTCCTTTATGGTATGAATGTACTGGGCGATGGACTGAAAAAAGTTTCCGGTGGTAAATTGGAAAAGATTCTGGAAAAATTGACAAGTACGCCTCTGAAGGCAGCCTTAGTAGGTGCCGGTGTAACGGCGGTTATCCAGTCATCATCTGCCACAACGGTTATGGTAGTTGGTTTTGTTAACTCAGGGATTATGAAACTGCAGCAGGCAGTGGGAATTATTCTCGGAGCCAATGTAGGTACGACTGTTACGGCGTGGCTCCTTAGTATGCAGGCGATTGAAGGCGGCAGTTTTATTATGCAATTGTTAAAGCCTTCCTCTTTCGCACCTGTTTTGGCAGTCATTGGTGTTGCCATTATAATGTTTTCCAAAAAGGAAAAGAAGAAGGATGTTGCAACTATTTTAGTTGGCTTTGCGGTCCTTATGATTGGTATGGATATCATGAGCAGTGCGGTGAGCGGACTTAGGGATGTTCCCGAGTTTACTCAGGTTCTGACCATGTTCTCCAATCCTATTTTGGGTATGCTGACAGGACTTGTTTTGACCGCGATTATTCAGTCTTCCTCTGCGTCTGTCGGTATTTTACAGGCATTGTGCAGCACAGGTGCTGTCAGTTATGCAACAGCGATTCCGGTTATCATGGGTCAGAATATTGGAACCTGTGTTACAGCATTGATTTCCAGCGTGGGTGCAAGTAAGGATGCAAGAAGAGCAGCACTGATTCATTTGTACTATTGTATTGTAAAAACATCTACGTTTATGATTGGTTTCTACGCCATAGATTCCTTTGTGGATTTTGCATTTATGGATACAGCTATCGATGCGGTTGGTGTGGCAACAATACATTCC
>CAYRLN010000249.1:0-3308 GCA_964425065.1 uncultured Lachnospiraceae bacterium
GTATTCATAACCGATCTCGTCCATTTCTTCCACATCACCGATCCGATAGACATCGAAGTGATAGAACGGGATCCGCCCTTCCTCATATATCTGTACAATGGTAAAAGTGGGACTGCTGACGGCTTCCGTAATACCAAGTCCTGCTGCCAGCCCCTGGGTAAATACGGTCTTGCCCACGCCCAAATCACCAATTAGGGTATATACCCGGCCCGGTTGCACTTTTTCGCCTAATTCAAATCCCAATTTCCGGGTATCCTGTTCCGAAAAACTTTCTACAACTTTCTTGCTCATATGTCCCCTCATTTCTACTGCTTAATCTTTACTTTGGAAGGCTCCATATGTGTGGAAATTACCTGGATTACATGCATAGTCTTGTCCTGTAAATCCCTTTTGGGAAAAATGCAGGCATTGACTTTACTGGTATACACGATAATGCTTTTGCCGGTAGAAATCGCTTTATACATATCTCCCCATTTCTGGGTCTGGGTTTCCTCTCCCTGGGATACGGTAATTCCCTCATCATCCATTACATAGTGAAGTGGTTTTTCAAAGGCCGGATTCCTGAGTATCTGCTGTTTGCTCTTTATCCATAAGGTATAAGGTAAATACAGTAACAGCACCATGCCAAGTATGACAAAAAGCCACTGCCCTTTCAGCGAACCTGCTACTACCATTATCGCACCTACGCCATTTCCCAGTATACCTGACATACTGTAATATGTATGACGCATCATATAGTCATATAAATCACCGGATTTCACTGTTACATCAAATTCAACCATAATTCTATTATTCCTGTCTTCAAATTTTACGTCAGTAACAAGCACGATGGCGCTCGCCTCGTCGCCAGCACAGAGACGAGATACGCGCTGCGAATCTCGCTCTGATGAGCGGTCGGCAAATGCCATTTCGTGCAAGCACGATGGCGCTCGCCTCGTCGCCAGCACAAAAAGCACCTACCAAGGTAGGCGCTTTCCAAGGCTTTACTATTTAATTATATTGACTGAAGCAGCAAAAAGCAAGTTATTTTATGCCGCTTTTGATGATGACGCTTAAGGGTTTATATATAAACATGGTCACAACCGAAACCGCCACACCTTTTATAATATTTAAGGGGACTACCGCAAATAAAACCAAGGTATTTACGTCTTTAATAGAAGGATTTACCGCGGTTCCCATACCTACCAGTGTTTCCAAGGGAAGTCCGTATAAATCCGCAAAGGTAGGAATCAGATAAATCGCGTTAAATGCCGAACCGAACACTGTCAAGGTAATGGTACCTGTAATGACTCCTGCAAGTGCTCCTTTCTTTGTCTTTACGAACTCGTAAACCGCAGATGCCGGCAAAATCAAACTGCATCCCACGCAGAAATTTGCCAAATCTCCCACAAAAGCCGTGCTGGTCCCCTTAATGCAAAGTTTCAAAAGAATTTTGAGAAATTCCATCAATACACCTGCCACCGGTCCAAATGCAAATGTTCCTATCATAATGGGAATCTCACTAAAGTCCAGTTTGTAAAATCCCGGTGCAAAGGGCAGGGGAAAATCAAACAAATGCAAAATCATGGCAATGGCAGAAAACATGCCGACCATAGCCATTTTTCTGGTAGATAGCATTTTCCCTTTCTCGCCGTGCTTTTTCTGTGCCAGTTTTTCGATTGCAACAGCCACCGCAAAAAGGGCAACTACCACAATCAAAAATTCCACTACACGTCCTACATTTTCCAAAACACTGTTCCAAAGTCCATTCATTTTTTAATCTCCTTTCAATTCTTGGAAGGAAATTCTCCGCATTGCCAGCTACCATACAACTTGAGAAACAAAGGTTTCTCAAGTTCGCGGGCGGCGCCAAATTGGAATGCAGGCATTCCGGCTTGGCTTGTACCGACCGCAAAAAAAGCCCCGGAATACAACGATTCCGGGGCATAAAAAGAGCACACTGATGCTGACTTTTTCTTCTTTCATCCAGACTATACTGTTGGTACCGGATTCCAACCGGTTCAGCCACCTGCCGGCTATGGCAGGCGGGTCGTGGACTCATCCCCAAAGGGCTTCACCACCAGTAGGGAATAGAACGTTGCAAAGCAACTTTCGCACCCGACCCCGAAGAACTTACTTCTATATTTATTTATGTGAAGCAGGCTGAATGAATCCTTGCATCACTGCACATAGAATACTTCCTTTTGACTGCACTGTCAATAAAAACATTCCAATTATTTCTGTGCATCCTTGCCGATTCTCATAGTAAGGGAGATACGTTTCTTGGCAACGTCCACTCCCAGAACCTGGACATCCACAATATCCCCTACACTCACAGCCTCAAGGGGATGTTTAATATATTTCTCTGTTATCTGAGAAATGTGTACCAAACCATCCTGATGCACACCGATATCTACAAATACCCCAAAGTCGATAACATTACGGACTGTACCCTTTAAAATCATACCGGGCTTTAAATCTTCCATATCAAGGACATCACTTCGCAAGATAGGAGCAGGCATATCTTCACGGGGATCTCTGGCAGGTTTTTCCAATTCTTTCAAGATATCTGTCAAAGTAATCTCACCGATGCCAAGTTCCTGTGCCAGTTTCTTTTTATCACGTACCTTTTTCTCCAGACTTCCTACTGTAATTTGCTCGCCGGCTGCGCTTTCCACTACAGGAGCCGTTTTCGCAGGTTCCTCTACATTCAGGCCGCCGGAAGCAGAAAGTGCTGCTGCAAGGGCCTTACCCATCGCAGAATTTGTATTTTTAATCTGAACGGGTTTTACCTTGTTTTTCGGCTGTCTCTGGTCAGTCTGACCTTTTTTGTCCGCCGGTTTCTTCGTTCCGCTTGCCTTCTCTTTTGCAGCCTTTTTCTGTGCCTCTCTTACATCATCCATGGTAAGTCCCAATTTGTCTAACAGTTGCTTTGCAGCATCGTAAGATTCGGGATGCACACTGGTTGCATCCAACGGGTTGTTCCCATCTAAAATACGAAGGAAACCGGCACACTGCTCATAGGCTTTGGGACCAAGTTTTGCAACTTTCAAAAGCTGGCTTCTATCGGTAAATCTGCCGTTAGTCTCCCTGTAATCCACAATGTTCTTGGCGATTACTTTGGAAATACCGGAAATATATTCGAGAAGTGATGCAGATGCCGTATTCAAATCAACACCTACTTTATTTACGCAATCTTCTACAACGCCGCTTAATGCCTCGCTGAGTTTCTTCTGATTCATATCATGCTGATATTGACCTACACCGATGGATTTGGGATCAATCTTCACCAATTCTGCCAAAGGATCCTGCAAACGTCTTGCAATGGA
>CAYRLN010000250.1:0-3307 GCA_964425065.1 uncultured Lachnospiraceae bacterium
AAATTTATTAATATTCTACACTTTTGTCAGAAATATGCTATAATGTACGTACAAGGCAGAGTCAAGTGGAAGCGCAGACAACCACGTGCTTGCACAAGTGGTTGCCTGCTCTTCCATTTGACGAGCGAAGCGACCTCGAAAACTCTGTTTTCGAGGCTCTGCCTTGTACGTACAAGGACTTTTGCTTAATTAGAAAGTGGGGAGTGTTTATGAAGAAGCAAAAATGGTTGTCGATCATGTTGGTAACGGTGCTGATGATAACATTTTGCGGTTGCGGAAAAGAACTGGAAATGATATCGCAGCATAAACAAAAAGGAGAAAGCCTGATACATCAGGAGGGTGTGTCAGAGGAGAATGCAGTACAGGAGAAAGGTGTGAAAGAGCGTGCCGCAGATGGAGAGACGGAAGCCGGAGGCGGTCTGAGTGCGGAAGTTCCCATTGATGTTCCATCAACACAAATTTCCGGTGAACAGCAGAAAGTCATTGATGATTTCACATATCAGATTCCCTGCGGTGCCAACTGGTATATTGTGGAGGTGCCCGGCGGAATGGAGGCGTCCTATGATTTGAACGGGGACGGTAAGGTAGAAACCCTTTATTATGCAACGAATCAGGAGGAGAACGCACAGCGTCTTGTCAGTTCTCTGCTCATAGGAAACAAAGAATGTAAAGAGGTTTTCCAAGTGGCAGGAGCCAGAGAGCAATTCTTTGGTGTGGTGGACCTGGTGGAAGGAGACGGATATTTAGAGTTGGCACTTTATGCGCAGGCAGAGGGCGCAGAGGAGAAGACATACTTCTTTCGATATGACGGAGAGAATTTGAACCGTATCGGAGTGGTTTCCGGTTATATTGATACCGACGCTATCGACAGTGGTGAGGCACATCTGGACGGAAACGGAAATATATACAGTATGTTTGCATTGGAACTCCTTGCAGATTATGAAGCTCCCGGATGGTGGCAGGTGGCGGAAAACGGCCGGATTCAGAAGGTTTCGGAGGAACTGTATTGTCCGTTGGCACTGGGAAACGGAAAAGTGACTGTGAAAGAGGAACTGAAACTCTATATGGAGCGAAACACAGACTCAGAATATGTCACAGTGTTGCCCTCAGATTTAAAGGTGAGTTTACAGGCGACAGACGATAAAGAATGGTTACTTATCTCTGTGGATAACAAGGCGACAGGCTGGATTAACAAACAGTCACTGACAGCTATCGGAGTATGCGGGGACGGAATGAAAGATTAATATGGACGAGTTTGCCCGGGAGTTTCTCCCGGGCTTTTGTTGGAAATTGCTTTTTTTAATCGAGCAAAAAATGATAAGATGTTTTCAGGCTTTTAGAGTAATATAAGGGAGATAGGTTGTACCGTATTACAATTAAGATAAATTACTTGTGGAGGCAAAAGATGCAGAAAAAGAAAGTTAGAATATTGGCGGTTTTACTTTGCATGGTGCTTGGAATGTCAATAATTTCTTGTGGTGGACAGACAACGGATAATGACGGAGAGATGGAGGGTACAGTAGCGGAAACGGAAGGAAGCAATAGTACTGCAGATTCATCAGCGGAAACCGGGGAACAATCAAACGGAACATCTGATAAAGATGCGGCCGGAGAGGAAGAATCCGGGCAGGAAACGGAATCCGAAGTGGAAGCCCAAGTGGAAGCCGAAGTGGAACCGGAAGAGGAGGAAGATGAGGTAGAGTATTTTGAAGCATACGATTCTCTGAATGAGCTGGCAATTCAGCACGGTTTTAGCATGGGTGTGGCCATGGGTGCCAGTCAGATGGGATATTCTGCATATAAAGAGATGGCAGTATGGCATTTTGGAAG
This sequence comes from uncultured Lachnospiraceae bacterium, assembly GCA_964425065.1. Lineage (GTDB taxonomy): Bacteria > Bacillota > Clostridia > Lachnospirales > Lachnospiraceae > Acetatifactor. Next base: position 1,831 of record CAYRLN010000250.1, read on the forward strand.
TATATCGGCTACAAATGAAATGAAAGCATATTCGTTACTTGACCAGTCTGCTTCCAAGAAAAGCAAGGACGGTATGCCTGTGATGAATTATGAAACAGCAGATAAAATTGTTGCTTTTGCGCAGGAAAACGGACTGGGTGTGCGAGGACATGTACTCGTATGGGATGCGTATATGTGCGACTGGTTTTTCCGTGAGGGCTACAGCGGGAACGGGGCATATGTGGATCAGGCAACTATGAAAGCACGCCTGCAGTATTATATTGAAGAAGTAATCACTCATTTCGAAGAAAAATTCCCGGGTGTGGTTTATTGCTGGGATGTGGTAAACGAGGCGGTTGGTGACGGTAGTTCTGATTATGCGGCAGACGATCCCAGACGTGTGAGAACAGCACGAAGTGGTGCATCAAATCCTTTCTATACATATGTTGGAGCGGATTATGTGGAACTTTCTTTCCTGTATGCCAAAAATACCGTGGAAAAACTGCAAAAGAAAAATCCGGATGTAGATATCAAACTTTTCTACAATGATTACAATACTTTCTATGATGATAAAAGAGATGCTATCTGCGAATTGATAACGAGTATAAACAGTTATGCCCAGGATGCAAATGGAAACAACAGAAAACTTTGTGATGGCGTAGGAATGCAGAGCTACATCGGCGGTTATGGCAAGCAGGACGGTTGCATGAACAGTAGTGATTTGACAAGAGTGGAAAAAGCGATACAAAAGTATGCGGACCTTGGTGTGGAAGTGCATGTCACGGAACTGGCGGTGAGAAATTATAAGGATGATAAAGCAACGCTCGATAAACACGGGGAATTTTACGGAAAACTTTTCCAAATTTATGTCAATGCCAATAAAGATGGCGAGCCAATCGTAACCAACGTGTCCATTTGGGGAATACAGGATAATCCCTATATGAGTACGGATGAATATAGTTATAAAATGAATGGTCCTTATTGTGGTTTGTTTGACAGAAGTTTGTGTGTAAAAGATTCCTTTAGGGAAGTTTATAAGGTGCTTTCCGGGGAGTAAAAAACGGAAAAGAAAACGGGAGATATAATATAGGAAAACCTCAGAAACCGGTTCATGACCGACCGGAGACTGAGGTTTTTTTACTGTGTTGGTACTATTTTACCATGTGATTATTGTAGTTTTCCCACATATTTGATAGCATTTTTCATTAATTTTATGTTACAATGTAGATACTTTTATATATTACAGTGCTGTAACTTTAAAATTGTGTAGTATTACAGCAAAATCGGAGGTTCGTGAAATGATTTGGTCAAAAGAAGAAACCCTTTCCAGACAGGAAATTGAAGAGATTCAGCTTGCCCGTCTGAAAGAAACCGTAGAATTGAACTGGAACAAGGTTCCCGCGTACAGAAAGAAGATGGAAGAGGCGGGAGTGAAGCCGGAAGATATTAAGACATTAAAGGATTTAGCAAAACTGCCTTTTGTTACAAAACAGGATTT
>CAYRLN010000251.1:0-3297 GCA_964425065.1 uncultured Lachnospiraceae bacterium
GAAAAAATAAGTCTCTTTATGCCGTAAATACAGATTTTGATGCATCAAACGTTTTGGTGGAAAATACGCCGGAGCGGGAGGCTTTTTACAGAGATATGGATGCTATGGCGGAAATTTTGCGCGGATTTCAGGAAAGAAATATTCCTGTATTGTGGCGTCCTTTTCATGAAGCGGAAGGTGACTGGTTCTGGTGGGGCGTAAAGGGAATGGAAGTTGCACGGCAGTTGTACCGTTTGATGTTCCGTTATTATACGGAAGAAAAGCATCTGGACAACCTGATTTGGGTTTGGAACAATCCAAAAGAAGAGGGGTATGTGGGAGACGAATACTGTGATATTATCTCCAGAGATTGCTACCCGCCGGAGCATGTACATACGGCGCTGAAGCATGAGCGCGAAGAATTGCGGAAATTTGCGCCGGGTAAAAGGGCTGCTTTGGCAGAAATCGGAACCATTCCCCATATAGAGGAGATTGGGAGAGAGAATGTCGATTGGCTGTGGTTCATGGTTTGGAGCGGCGACTTTGCGGTAAGTGAGAGATTTACGGCAAGTGAATTCTTTAAGAGTCAATATAACTGTGAGGCGGCGATTACACTGGATAAACTTCCAAAGTTGTATTAGTTTCCGGTGTGCCTCATGAAGGCGGAATGTATGCCGGTGGGATAGTGGCAACATGGAATGAATAGAATATAGGATGTAAGGGTAGAAATAATATGAAAAAATTTGAGACACTTCATTTGGTAAAACAGGAAGATTTAAATCATCATGGAACGCTTTTTGCTGCAAGGGCGGCTGAGTGGCTGATAGAAGCGGGATTTGCAGTAGCAGCATGTGAGCATGGAAATACAGATGAAGTAGTAATGCGAAATTTGCAGGACCTGTCTTATTTCAGTCCTACGGTAAAGGGAACTGTTTTAAAAATGGTTGGTAGGGTCGTTTTGGCAGGAGAGACCAGTTTGATGGTAGTTGTCACGGGAAAAGATGCTTTGACCGACACAGTCAAAGTGGAAGGATATATGACTTTTGTAACGATTGATGCCGTAAGCGGCAAAAAAAAGTCCCATGGGATTGTGTTAGATGAGGCGGAGGACGGGGAAGAAAGTAATCTTCGTGCCAAAGCGATGCAGCTTAGAAATCAAAGCACCAGGTAAAGGGGTTTTAATGAAAAAAGAGGAGAGAGAACATCAACAGTATCAGTTGAATCTATCGAAAAGTTTGGAGTGGATACATCAGCAGATGAAGGAGAGTTTCTTTTCTGTAAAAACGATGCTGAAGTGGTTGCTCATAGGAACAGGAATCGGGCTGCTTGTAGGGAGCATTAGTACATTGTTCGGATATGCCCTTTTGTTTGCAAGGGATTTTAGGACAGAAAATCCCATTGTAATATTGGGACTTCCGATTGTGGGAATGGTCATTGTTTTTTTATATGAGTTTTTTAAAAATTCCAACGATAGCGGAACCAATATGGTAATCTCATCCATTCATTCTTCTGCAGATATTCCGTTTAAAACGGCCCCGCTTATTTTTGTGTCCACTGTGCTTACCCAGGTCTGCGGCGGGTCAGCGGGTAGAGAAGGAGCAGCCCTGCAGCTTGGCGGCAGTATTGCAAACCAGGTGGGAAAGGTGATTAAGTTAAACGAGAAAGACCGGCATATTATCATTATGTGTGGTATGAGTGCCGCGTTTTCTGCTTTGTTTGGTACACCCATGGCAGCGGCCATTTTTGCGCTGGAAGTGATTAGTATTGGAATTATGCACTATTCGGCTCTTGTGCCTTGTGTGACGGCAGCCATGGTTGCCCATTTTGTGGCAGAGTTCTTTCAACTTCCTCCGGAAAAATTTGTGGTGGCGGAAATCCCGGCAATGAACCCGGCTAATTTCTTTAAGGTGGTTTGCTTTGGTGCACTGGTGGGGGGAATCAGTATTGTATTTTGTATTGCTCTTCACGGGATAGAGCGCTTATATAAGCAGTATATAAAGAACAAGTATATCCGCATTGCGGTTGCGGGTGTGATTGTGATTGGTTTGGCGTTTTTATTTGGAACGGATTACCTTGGAACCGGTATGGAACTTATCGAACAAATTTTTCATACGGGCGATGTGAAGGGATATGGCTTTTTACTGAAGATTATATTTACGGCAGTAACCCTTGGCGCAGGCTTTAAAGGTGGCGAAATCGTGCCTTCATTTTGTATCGGGGCGGCGCTTGGATGTGCGGTGGCATCATTTTTTGGATTGCCGGCCACTTTGGTGGCGGCCTGTGGTATGGTGGGTCTGTTCTGCGGTGTTACAAACTGTCCGTTGACATCCCTGCTCATATCCTTTGAATTGTTCGGATTTGAAGGAATGCCCTATTATCTGGTAACGGTTGCGGTCAGTTATATGCTTTCGGGATATTATGGATTATATCATGCCCAAAAAATCATGTATTCCAAGACAGAGACAAACTTTGTAAATAAGGCGGCAAAGTAGAAGAGAACAGAAAACCCCTGTATGTAGTTTTGATGCACATACAAGGGTTTCATTATTTCGTATAATTAATGGTAAACAAACCGGCGGTCTTATTTTGCCTCTTTGGGAGCAGGTGTAGGTTGACCGTAGAAGAGGATACCTAACGCGCCGGGACCTGCGTGAGTTCCGATGCTGGGGCTGATGTCATTGATAATCACGTTGGTGAAAGGTGTTTCGGCCTTAAGCATCTCTGCAATAGACTGTGCTTCCTCCAAGCAGTTACCGTGTACGATACCAACCGGCAGAGTGTAATCCGCATTTTCGTCAAGGCAAGCGATTACGCGCTCTACCAAAGTACGAATGGATTTTTTTCTTCCACGGGCTGTACCATCGGAGGTAAGAGAACCTGCGTTATTTACATAAAGAAAAGGCTTCAGGTTCAGGGCACTTCCTACAACAGCGACAGTGGAACTGACACGACCGCCACGTTTTAAATGGAACAAGTCATCAACGGTAAACTGTGCGTTCATATGTCCTTTGAATTCTTGGAGATTATCCACTACTTCTTCATAAGAAGCACCGTTTTCTTTCATGGTATTTGCGTGAATTGCCATGATGGTCTCGGCTAAGGAAACGGTAAGGGAATCGATTACGGTTATTTTTGCATCTTTATATTCTTCCAGCAATTCGTTTGCAACCATGCATACATTGTTGTAACTGCCGCTGAGCCCGGAAGAAAAGGCAATGTGAATAATATCCATGCCCTGATTTAAGATGGCACGGAATTTATCTTCGATTACAGCAGGGTTGTTTGCCTGCGATTTAGGAAGTTCCCCGTTTCTCATGC
>CAYRLN010000252.1:0-3293 GCA_964425065.1 uncultured Lachnospiraceae bacterium
CACGTAAATGCATTCCATAATCACCAAAAATCATCTCCACAAATCCATATTTTTTTACACCATTTTTGACACCAATTTTCCTGCAAACCACACCAATTTACACCACGCTACGATATTTTTCCATAATCTCAAACATAACAAAAACCTTGAGAAATCGCCATTTCCCAAGGTTTTATCATCATTCCCTTTATTTATTTAACAATAGTCCTATCAAACTACTTTCAATGCAATTAACACTTGCAATATCACAAAAGCCGCGTAAATACCGAGAAGTGTTACACCTTGCCAGCGGTAAAGTTTTCCTTTTATCAATGTAGGCAATGTCATTAGAGCCATTACTCCTACCATCAAAGGAATTTCAATCAGCTGAGAGGTATTATAACCAAAAAGTTTACTGCCCTCAGGAATAACAAAGGGTGATATTGTTACCGCCGCACCAGATACCAAAACTAAGTTGAAGATATTGGCACCAATGATGTTACCAAGCGACAATGCTCCATGCCCCTTGGCAAGAGCAGTAACCGCAGTTACCAGTTCGGGGAGAGATGTGCACAATGCAACTACTGTGACTCCCACTACCTCCGCCGGAATACCAGCCAGTGTTGCGAGAGAAACAGAAGACCCCTCTAGCATGTCCGCACCCACAGCAATTAAAATCGCACTGACAACCAGGATGATAACATCTTTGAACAATGAGTTGGTGTGGGTTTCGCCTTTTTCTTCCGACTGTTCCTGCACGGGATTCTTAAAACCTTTATAGATTGTTATAACCATATAGATGCCAAAAACCAACAGCATCACAATACCCAGCCATCTGTCAAAGCGACCAAATACGTATGCCGCTACCATATAAATAGAGGCCGAAATAAAGAAGAATAATACCGGGGTAACAATAGTTTTTCTATTTACTGACACAGGGCGGATTGCGATAGTAAGTGCTGCAATCAAGGCTGTGTTGCAGATGATAGAGCCAATAGCATTGCCATATGCAATCGCGCCATTGTTGTTGACGGCAGCAGTAACAGACACCATTACTTCCGGAAGTGTTGTGCCGATGGATACAACTGTAGCACCAATGATTAGCTCCGGCACACTAAAACGCTTTGCTATACCAACAGCTCCGTCCACGAACCAGTCGCCTCCCTTTATCAGCAACGCAACACCAATAACGAATAAAAGAAGGGAACCCCATAAACCATCAGTTAACCCATTATACCACATGAAAATTTGCTCAAACATAATAAAAACTCCTTATCTGTATTTCCAAACCGATGAATCCGGTCGTGGTCTGAAAAAGTGAATCCAACCGACAAAGCAATATAACTCCTCTGCTTTCGTTTAAAATTAAAAATTCCGAGTACAACCATATTGCTATACCCGGGTTTAAATTCATACGAATGACTTGCTTCGCAAAGTTCTGCGCATGCTACTCCCCCACACAAAGTTTCCTTATTGTATCATGCTATATGAGAAAAAGCAATCTTTTCGACAATATTTTGAATTTATCTTAAAACTACACCTATTAAATATCCCGATGAAAGCATCTTTTTGCTTCCATCGGGATACTTCACATCTATTCTATTCCTCCACGGGAGAAACCATCATAAAGTAATTACCGCCTGTGGTAATCTCAAATTCTGCAGACAACTCCATACCTTCCGGCATCTCCATTCCTTCCGGCATCTCCATTCCTTCCGGCATCTGAGGCATCTCGCCACTTGCCATACCATCTCCCGGCACACCAGCGGCGTCTCCTTCCGATTTCGTCTGCATACCATCATTTCCGGCACCTCCTCGGCCGCCTTCACCCCGGTCTGCAAATCCGCCACCTTCCGGCATTTCCATTCCCTCAGGCATTTCCATTCCTTCCGGCATTTCCATTCCCTCCGGCATCTCCATTCCCTCGGGCATCTCCATTCCCTCAGGCATTTCCATTCCTTCCGGCATGGTGGGCACTTCTCCCATATTACCTAAGTCCATGTCTCTGCCCATATCGCTAAAGCCCATACCGCCAAAGCCCATACCGCCAAAGCCCATGCCCATTCCTTGGCTGCCGGCCATACCCTGATACTGCGTATCGCCTATCCAAAGACTGTATGTGCCTTCTGTCAGGAAGTCGCCCGCAATAATCAAATACATATAGTTGTTTACAGTTGACCATTTCCCAACAGCCTTATTATCCGCATTCTTTAAAACAACGTCCTGACCGCCGCTTTGGCTGGTTGCAAAACTAAACACTGCATAATTCTGCGCACTTTCACCGATAGTATCCAGCATATTGCCCGTAGCAAAAACATGACCGCCATTAATATGAATACCCATATCGGAATCGACACCGGCGTCTTCGCTCAAACTGCATGCATAAGTAACCACCGTACCACCGTTTATCACAAGCCAGCCATTGGAATCAATGCCATCACCTTCGCCCGTTGAGCCACTTACTCCAATCACAACCGCACCACCGTTTATGGTTGTAACGGAAACTCCGTCCTCATTTGTATTAATGCCGTCGTTGCCGGAGACGATTTTGATATTTCCTCCGTTGACCGTCAAATGAAGTTCGGAATCCAAGCCTTCGTTTTCCGCATTAATTTCCAACACGCCGGTTCCTTCTTCATCACCATTTACATTCATAGACATTTTGGAATAAAAAGCGCCGTCATACTTATGCAATTTCTTGCTTTCTGCCACTTCGGTACCGTCTTCACTCAAGGTGTAGGACTTGTAAATCTTTGCCACATAAGAACCATTTACCGTGTTGTAAGTACCGTCTGCAATAAGCACATTTGCACCCGCTGCAGAAGTATCCACATCTTTCACGGGATTTTCCTTGTCCGCAGCCGAACACTCATATACATTGTAGAAAATCACTGCCGGCGCAACTGTACAGGTAATGTCCATATTATTTAAAATCAATGTGACAACTGCCTCCGGATCCTCCTTCGCATCTTCTCCCAAATCCACTGCGATCTGACCGGCTGACAATGTACCTGTCACCGCATAAGTTCCGGGAGCAGTGATATGAATTACCGTGTGCATATCGGCCTCTTCCTGGGTATGTTCATCTGCCGACGTACCTTCGCCGTATGTAAAATCCTGTCCTGCCAAATAAAAAACAATATCTTTCGCTGCATACACTGCCGCCGAATCGTCCGAAGAGATTGCTGCTCCATCCACTGTAATACCAGAGTCAGACAATACAATCTCTGTAACTCCTTCAAAAGTTTTGGCCTTTGCGTCTTCTTTACTTACCCCATTTCCAATCTGGGTGTATTATATCTCGCCGCATCCTG
>CAYRLN010000253.1:0-3287 GCA_964425065.1 uncultured Lachnospiraceae bacterium
GAAATCCTCTTCCATGGAGGTGATTGCTTCTACTAATTTCTTTTCTGCCATTTTCTTTCTCTCCCTTTCTCTTGTTGGTCTGACTTCAAAGTGCTTTCCTGCCTCTTGCAATCGCGCTTGGCAAATAAAAAAGCCCCTTGAAATCACGTTTGACTTCAAGGGACCGAATCATCGGCGGTACCACCCTTTTTAATGCACCTTACGGTACATTCTGCTTCTCATACCGTTAACGCCGGTGCTACGCTGCATTTTCATACAGAGCTCCAAGGCAGGTTCAGACTGTTTTCCATAAGAGCCTCTCAGCATCCGGCTCTCTCTCTGTGATGTAGGGCAATCTTACTAATCCTCTTCATCGCCTATTTACCGTGATTTTAGGATAATTTTCCGCTGTTGTCAAGATGGTTTGTGGCTTTTACGGCAAGTTGCAGGCACCCCACAATCCCCTGATTGTCATCCAAACTGTAGGGGACAATATAAGTTTCCAAATTTTCTAACTCTTTCGTTGGGATATAACCTGCCATTAACTCTTTGTATTTTGCGCGGATAAGAGGAAATAATTGTTTCTGATGCATAACCCCTCCCCCCAGAACGATTCTTTGGGGCGAGAAAATCATGGTGTAATTCACAAGTGCCTGGGCAATATAAAAGGCCTCCATCTCCCAGACTTTGGGATTATCTGCTAACTCTGTTGCCCTTTTTCCCCACCTTTCTTCAATGGCGGGTCCTGCTGCCAGCCCCTCAAAACAATCGCCGTGAAAGGGACATTTCCCGGTATACATATCATCGGGGTGACGCCGCAACAGAATATGCCCAGCCTCCGGATGCATCATGCCGTGTAACAACTCGCCGTTTATATAAATTCCCGCACCAATTCCTGTCCCCACGGTCAGGTACATACTGCAGTCCAGTCCCTTGGTTATCCCAAAGGTGGCCTCCCCCAGGGCAGAAGCATTTACGTCCGTATCAAATCCCACCGGAATCCCCAGCGCCTTTTCAAACGATCCCACTATATTGTAATTTTGCCACGCCAACTTGGGTGTCAAAGTAATATAGCCGTATGTCCCTGATTTCCTATCAGGATCAATCGGACCAAAACAGCCGATTCCAAGAGACTCTATTTTCTTCTCTTTAAAATATGAAATCATCTCCGGCATGGTTTCCCCGGGCGTCTTAGTGGGAATAGAGATTCTTTCAAAAATCTTTCCTGTTTCGTCCCCGATTGCGCACACCATTTTTGTGCCGCCTGCTTCCAGTGCTCCAAGTATCATAACTCCTCTTTTCCGCCGGAAAATTTTTCCCTGCAAATATTTTTATTTGTCCGGCAATTGCCCTCTTTTGTCTATCATGCTTTCATTATAACATAATGCTTGCTGAGAAAAATAAAAAGAAGTATAATTTATTCAATTTAAAACAGCAAAAAGGATTAAGGAAATGGGAAAAACAGAAACGATCAAAATATCAAACAGAAACATCTCTTTTGATTTACTGCGTATTATTTCTGCGCTCAGTGTGGTAGTTCTTCACACGTGCACGGTCTATATAGAAAGATATCCCGTAGGCAGCGCCGTTTTTCGCGTTGCGAATTTTTATGACTCCATTTCCAGATTCGGCATCCCTATCTTTGTTATGATCAGCGGTGCAATTTTCCTGTCCGAAAACAAAACCGTCACCACCAAAAAACTTTGGACCCGCAACATATTACGCCTTTTTATTATCTATTGGGTTTGGTCTTTTGCTTATTACGCATTTCAGTGTGTATATTACTGGAACGTCAGCATTTTTCACAACGGACTTGTGGGTGTTGTAAACGGTTGTGTTTATGCTGCTAATCACTTTTGGTTCATCTTCATGATTTTGGGACTTTATACTCTCGTTCCGTTTTTGCGTACCTGGCTGGCTCACGCCGAAAAGAAAGAAATAAAATATTTTGTAATACTTTTCATAGTCTTTCAGGTTGTCCGCGTTACCGTAAGCATTTTGGCAGATAAATCCCTTATCACCGAGCTTTCCAATAAATTAACCATTACCGAATTATCCCACTATCTTGGCTATTTCGTTCTTGGCCACATACTGGTAAAATATGACCTTACCAAAAAATTAAAAACCATCCTTTACGCGTTGGTTCCCGTAAGTGTAATAGTGAATTATCTGGTTTCCGACGCTATGTCCCTGAAATCCGGCGCATACCACCCCGGTATCTACGACAGTTTTGGGTTCTTTACCTTTGTCATTTCTGTGGCCGTTTTCCTCTTCTTCAAAGATTTGGGGCCCAAAATAAAATCTGAGGGAACCTTTGCTCGCATACTCAGCGGCCTTTCCGCGGACACTTTAGGTATTTATCTTTTACATGTCGGAGTCTTGGATTTCCTTGAGGCAAACGGTATTCTCTTCGGAAGCCTGTCCTCACCCATCGGCGTTCCGGTTGTCAGTCTTCTTACGTTTACTTTCTGTGGTCTGGTTGCTGCCCTTTTGCGCAGAATTCCGGTGATTGGCAGATATTTGGCATAAAAAAAACGCATTGATTCATTCAATGCGTTTTCTTATTATGGTAAAATCAGTTCTTCCAAACTGTCCACCTTTGCGTAGAGCATACGGGACAATTCCTCATCCGGCTGGGTCTGGTCCGGCACCATGATAACCTTACATCCCGCGCGATGTGCGGCAAGCACTCCGTTTGGTGCATCTTCCACCGCAATACATTCTTCCGGCTTTCTACCCAGCTGCTCACAGGCATACAGGTAAATATCCGGTGAAGGTTTGCCCTCTTTTACCATGGTGGCGCAGATAATCTTGTCAAAATACCGGCGGATACCCAATTTTTGCAAATACTTTTCTGTTCTCTCTTCATCTGTGGCTGTGGCAATTGCCACACGTACCCCACGGTCTTTCAAGTTTTGAAGCAGTTCCAACACTCCTTCTTTCAACTCAATTCCGTGCTCGTCCAGATATTCTTCCATCATCGCTTTCCGGCAATCGCGAACCGCATAATAATCCAGTTCTTCCCCAAACATTTCCTTTAATCTTGCCGGTGCAAAAGGTCTGCCCAGGCTACGCATGGAAAGTGCCTGCCCGTCAGTCATCTCATATCCGAATTTCGCCAAAGCCTTGGGCCAAAAGATACGGTAATATTTTTCCGTATCAATTAACGTACCATCCATATCAAAAATATAAGTGTCAATTTTAAGTCCTTCAATAATGTTTTTATAGTACCGTTCAAATCTTTCGTCCAAAACAGGACGTGACAACAATTGAAAACGTAAAATTCTGTCTGCTACGTGAAGCGAAAC
>CAYRLN010000254.1:0-3257 GCA_964425065.1 uncultured Lachnospiraceae bacterium
AATCTGTTTGAAGGGGCAGTCATAATGGCGATAGTAACATGGCTTAGAGCTTTGCTGCTGGTGTACATAATTGTAACAATTCATTTTTGCATGAAGTATTTTGCTTACAGAAGACGGGTAAAAAAATAACCGTAATATATGTTAAAGGAGTATGAATTATGAGGGAAACATTAAAAAAACAGTGTGATTTGTTTTTTCAAAGCAGAGCAGAGGTAAAAGAAGCGTTTAAGTGGGAGAATGATTCAATGATTTCTGTTTGTGCATCTATGTTGGCGAGCGGGAAAAGAAGGATAGACAGCGCAAGGTTGAAAGAATGCAAGGCGTTTCTCAAGGAACAGACAAGTGTGTTTTCTAATTTCCGCGGAAATGTGGAAATGCCGGTGGTGTCTATGATGGCAATGGGAGACAATCCAAACGCGAAACTGAACAGAACACTGGATTATTATAAGGCACTGAAAGAGCAGTTTTCATCATCAGAATATTTAGTGCTGTCTGCCGCTATTTTGTCTGAAACCGTTGCGCCGGAAAATATGGGAGCAGTTGCTGCGAGAGCAAAAAACATTTACGGACTGATGAAAGACGAACATCCTTTCCTGACTTCCGGGGAAGACAGTGTATCTGCCGTGATGATGGCTGTTTCCGACAAGAAGGATGACAGGGCATTAATAGATGAGGCAGAGCGTATTTACCGCAAGCAAAAGGAAATGTTTTCCTCAAGCAATGATGTGCAGGCAGTTGCTTTTGTCCTGACATTGGCAGAGGGAAGCGCGGAAGCGAAGTGTCAGAAAATGGCAGACCTCTATAATGGTTTGAAACTGGCCGGTGTAAAATATGGTAAATATTATGAACTTGCTACTTTAGCGTCACTTTCCATCCTTCCGGTGGATGTTAAGATTCTGGTTGAAGACATCGTAGCAGTAGATGCGTATCTGTCAAAACAGAAACCGTACAGTGGAATCTTCGGATTGGATAAAAAGACAAGATTGATGCATGCGGCAATGATTGTATGCACAGATTATTCTGAGAGTAATGAGGCAGGTGTTACGGCAATGACGGGTACACTTGCAATGATAGCAGCGCAACAGGCGGCATTTTGTGCGACAATGTGTGCAACAGCAGCTGCGTCATCTGCATCTGCAGCAAATTAAGATTAAAAGTGATTCAGGTCATTTTTATAGAGTATAAATAAAGAAAGGGCTTTAAAATATGGAACAGATTTTAGAAGTAAAAGGCTTAAAAAAGACATTTAAGCTCTCTGCAAAACAGCAGAAAATTGAGAAAACAAATGAAAAAGTAAAAGTGGCAGTAAATGATTTGTCCTTTACTGCGTACAGAGGAGAAGTGTTTGGCCTTCTCGGACCCAACGGTGCCGGAAAAACAACAACGCTCCGTATGCTTGCAACCCTGATTAAACCGGATGAAGGCGATGCAATCGTGGACGGTGCAAGCGTAGTGGAATCCCCGGAAATCGTCAGAGGCAAAATCGGCTTTTTGACAAGTGAATTAAAACTGGAGGAGTTTTTTACTCCCAATTATCTCTATGATTTCTTTTCGGATTTGCATGGGGTACCCGCAGAGGTGGCAAAAACAAGAAAAGCAGATTGTTTTGAGAGATTCGGTATTGATAAATTTGCAGAGGTAAAGGTTGGAAATCTTTCCACCGGTATGAAACAGAAAGTTTCCCTGGTGGTATCTCTGGTTCACGATCCTGATATTATTATTTTCGACGAACCTACCAATGGTCTTGATGTACTTACTGCAAAGGTAGTTACAGACTTTTTGCTTGATTTAAAAGAAAGAGGAAAGACCATTATTGTATCCACGCACATTTTTAGTCTGATTGAGAAGATTTGTGACAGAGTGGGCATCATCATTAACGGACAGATGGTTGCTTGTGATACGTTGGATGCAATTAATCAGGGCAAAAACCTGGAAGACAGATTTTTTGAAATTTATGAGGAAAAGGTAGGCTTAAACGATGAAAAGTAATATGATGACGATTATTAAAAAAGAAATGGCGCGCTTTTTTGGCGACAAAAGAATGGTGTTTACAACCGTAATATTACCGGGATTGATGATTTATATATTGTATACTCTGATGGGAGACATTATGGTAAATCAGTTTACGGCAGAAGAGAACTTTGTGGCTGAGGGTTATGTGGTAAACATGCCTGACGAAATGGAATCCATGCTCGGACAACTTCCGGTTGAATGGGCAGAGGCGCAGGCAGAAGATGTAGAAGAAATCCGTACCAGGATGACTGCAAAAGAGGTTGATGTTTTGCTTGTTTTCCCGGAGAATTTTACGGAAGTGATAACTTCCTATGATGTGACAAGCGGCACAGCTGCTCCCAATGTTGAAATCTATTACAATTCCGCAGATCCGGAGTCAAGCGATGTAAACACGATATTACATACATTATTTGCAAATTATGAAGCTTCCATTACAAATAAATTTGATGTCAATGCGGGAACCGGGGATTATGATATGGCTTCCGACAGGGATATGACAGGACAGATGTTTGCTATGCTGCTTCCCATGCTTCTTATGACATTCCTTTTCAGCGGATGTATCTCTGTTGCACCGGAATCCATTGCGGGTGAAAAAGAAAGAGGAACGATTGCAACATTGCTTGTAACCCCCATGAAGAGAAGTTCACTGGCTATGGGTAAAATTATCAGTTTAAGCTGCATTTCCCTGTTATCCGGCTTGTCCAGTTTTATCGGAACCATGCTTTCTTTGCCCAGTTTGATGGGAAGTACGGCAGGATTGGACACCTCGTATTACACAGTAGGTGATTATGCAATGCTTTTAGGAGTGATTTTCTCTACCGTATTGTTGCTTGTAGCATTGATTTCCCTTATCTCTGCTTTTGCAAAGAGCATCAAAGAAGCTTCCGGTGTATGTTCTCCTTTGATGATTCTGACCATGGTAGTAAGCCTTGTTCCTATGATGGGAGCGGAGCAACTGAAGAAAATCGGGATGTTCTTTGTTCCTATCTTAAACAGTGTACTCTGTATGAACGCGATTTTCTCTTTCGAAGCTGACATCACAAAAATTATTCTGACAATCGTTGTGAATATTGTTTATGCAGCAATTCTTACTTTGGGACTGACAAAAGTATTTAACAGCGAAAACGCTATGTTCTCTAAATAAGATTTATAGAATTTTATTGCGGAAATGCCGAAATAGGTATTTCCGCTTTTTTTTAAAAATTAGTTGAATTATTTTATTTTTTTTATTAAAAATGGTTCTA
>CAYRLN010000255.1:0-3252 GCA_964425065.1 uncultured Lachnospiraceae bacterium
CCCGTCTCTTTGTTATAAATTTTATAACCAAGTTTCATTTTGATACCGTTAAATTCCACAGGATACACACAAATCCGGAATGTATCCCCAAAGCGGAATGATTGTCTGTACTCACAGGAAGCAGATAAAACAGGAATAAGTACTCCCGCCTCCTCCATTTTGTCGTAGGGCATTCCAATCTCATTTAACAGTTCGATTCTCGCCTCCTCCATCCAGCGGATGAAATTGGAGTGATGGACAATCCCCATTTGGTCTGTCTCATAATAATTTACTTTTCTTTCATAATAATAATTTGCCATATTCCTGTCCTCATTTTCATATAGTAATTAAAAACGGTGTTTTTCATGGATATCCGAAAAAAAATATTAACTGCCTTCTTTTTACTATTTACCGCACTTATTTTAACCCACTCTGATATCAGTCTGCTTTTTGCTTTAAATGGTCTTAATTTGTGGTTTCAAAAAATGATTCCCACCTTGGTTCCCTTTATGATTTTATCCGGCATTATGGTCCGTATGAACCTTACAGAAGATTTTTCTGCACTGCTTTCCCCTATTCTTCGCCCCATTTTTTCAATCTCAAAAAATGGAATTTATTGTATTATTATGGGTTTTCTGTGCGGATTTCCCATGGGTGCAAAAGTGATTACGGAACTTTACGGAAGGGGTAGAATCGGAAAGGCAGAAGCGACCTATCTGTTATCCTTCTGCAACAATATCGGTCCCATTTACTTTATGGGATTTGCCCTTCCTACCATAGGCATAACGGAAAATTTATTTGTATATTTATTTGGAATGTATGGATTGCCGCTTCTCTACGGGATTTTTTTGCGCTATACCTGCT
Organism: uncultured Lachnospiraceae bacterium; assembly: GCA_964425065.1. Lineage (GTDB taxonomy): Bacteria > Bacillota > Clostridia > Lachnospirales > Lachnospiraceae > Acetatifactor. The sequence continues at coordinate 844 of CAYRLN010000255.1, forward strand.
TTCGCGGTTCACTGTCTTTACCCGATAAACAACCAATTGCAGCAAACAATCAACCCGCAAATCAGGGTCTGCTCTACCACATTGATGACGCCATTATGTCTGCCTTAAACAGTATCACGGCACTGGGCGGCTATATGATTTTCTTCAACCTTTTAAACCTGATTCCTTATGTGCTTCTTTCCAAAACAAAACTGCAAAACATTCTGCCGGTTATAAATGGCATTTTGGAAATCTCCGGTGGGCTTGGAAATATGAAAGACACTTTTCCGTTTCTGTCACTGGTTTTATTGCCTTTTGGCGGACTGTCCTGTATTGCACAAACATACAGCATTATCCGGCACACAGATTTATCCATTCAAACCTATGTGATTCATAAAGTCATTTTAAGTGCCATTACCGCCCTTTATTATTTTTTTGTTTTATAAGTACGGCTCCCACCAGCAAAAGTAACAATACTGCTCCGGCAAAAATCAGAACAAAGAGCAGAGTGTTTCCGTTGTACATTGCTTGTTCGGTTTGCAACACGTCAGGCGCATCTTCCTGAAAAACTTCCGTTTCCTCCACGTCCGTTTCTACTATGCTCTCTGTTTCCGAAATTTCCTCCAATTCGGGAAACAGGGAAAATCCGGTTAAAACATTGCTGTCCGTATATCGGTCGTATTTGTTATAAACCCTGGTTACGATTACAGGTGTTGTACCCGGTTTAATATCCAGCGTCAGACGGAAACTTTCCGGACTTGTTCCGGCCATAATATCTGTATCCGGCCATGGATACACCTCCGAAAATGTTTCCCCACCATCCAGACTATAAGCATAATAAAGCATAGGGGTATCTGAATCACTGCCTTTTATGGTAAGCGTAACAGTATAATTTTCATAGTCACACTCTTCTAAATACAGAACACTCACTTCCGGTTCTGTCACATCATGCATCAAATATTCCTTATCCTCTTCAATGTCCGCGGGAATTACATAGTCACTGTAATCCACCCCCAACTCTTTACTGGACAATCCAAAAAATTTTGCAACCGATGTGGCATCTGCCCGCCCAAAGGCCTCCAAATCCTCTATGGAATCACAAAAGCCCGTATCTGTATCATTATCCACATGGCAATGTTCAATCAGAGCCGCCGCAATTCCATATTCCTTACAGTGGCGAAGGATTCCGTAATAATCTGTTCCTTTGTCATTTAATCTTGTCTTTGCGCCACGGACATACAGTCCCATATCCGCCATTGTCTCTAATTGCACACTTGCAAATGCATATCCATCCCTGTTTTCCTGTCCGGAGGATTGTACCCAGACTTCTGTCCCGTAGAAATTATTATTGGCAGACATATTAAAATGGAGGCAAAAAAGATAGTCGGCATTGACCTCCTTCGCAAATTTGGCACGATCTTTCAAACTGATGTCTGTTTCCACGTCCCCGGTGCGGGTCATATAAACTGTGATGCCTTCGTACTTTGAAAGTTCTTCATACATGGCATTAGCTACAATCATATTCATTTCTTTTTCGATGTAACCGTTATAGTCAGCCCCTAAATTTTCGCCGCCGTGTCCCGGATCAAGGACAACCACCAGTTCGCCGTCGTCATCTGAGTTAAAATGATAATTCTCAGCAGCGACATCCATTGTCAAACTAAATGCTGCAAAAAAAGCAGCCCCTAAAAGGTAACTTATTCTTTTATATAATTTCATCCACTTTTCTTTTTTCACCCGTACAACTCCCTATAATCAAGGAATGACCGGCTTCGCGTGAAACCGGTCATCAACAATTTTCTTCCACATGGATTACATTAAATCAATGCTATCCTCTGTCTCGTCATTCAAATCCACTTCCACAAGATCCTCCTCTGCAGGATGTAATTCCGCTCTGTTGGACTGAATAATCTCCAGATAATGATTCATGTTATTCAGCAAATTATCATAATTTGCAGCCGCATTCTGAGAGGAAGCCGCAATAATGTTTTCCAGATTCGCAAGCATATCGTCCATATACTGCATAGCCGCCATACGAACGGCATTGGCTTCCAAGGTCGCATTGTCCAGTATTTCCTGGCCCTGTCTGGTTGCCATGGTAACAATCTCATTTGCCTGCGCATACGCCTGTTGCATAATTTCATGTTCGTTAATGAGTTCATTTGTCTGAATCGTCGCTTCACGAATGAGTGCCTCGGCTTTGGACTTTGCATCATTTAAAATTGCTTCTTTATTGCTGATAATCTTCTGATAACGCTTAATCTCATCCGGCGTTTTCATGCGGAGTTCTCTAAGCAAAGAATCAATTTCTTCTTTGTTCACCACAATTTTCGTACTGGACAAAGGTTGATATTTACAACTGTCAATATACTCTTCAATTTCATCAATTAACTGTTCAATCTTGCTGCTCATAGGTACCCTCACTTTATT
>CAYRLN010000256.1:0-3247 GCA_964425065.1 uncultured Lachnospiraceae bacterium
TTGCCCGCTATCCGCGGATTGGATTTTATGCACAACGATTTTGAAGGAGTAACGAAGAGAGCAAAAGAATGGTGGGAAATGGGTGGTATCCCTACCATTTGCTGGCATACAGGTGCGGATTTTGCCAGTGGATATAATGAAAGTAAAAGTGATAACATTAACTGGGACGAGGCTTTTGTGCCGGGGTCCGATACATATAACGCCCTGCTCGAAGGCATGGACAGGGCAGTGCCCTATTTGCAGCAACTGGAGGATGAAGGAGTGCCCGTGCTGTGGCGTCCTTTCCATGAACTGGATGGCGGTTGGTTCTGGTGGAGCAAAGGAGGAGCGGAAAACTTTGTGAAACTTTGGCAGTTGATGTACAGCCGTTATACCGATTACTGGGGACTGGATAATCTGATTTGGGTATATGGTTATTCCGGAAACGGTGGCAATATGGCTGCATGGTATCCCGGAGATTCCTATGTAGATTTGGTTGGTGCCGACAGTTACACACCCGGTGCAAACGGTTCTCTGTATGAGGAATGTGATGTTCTGGCTCCGGAGGGAATGCCCATTGTGTTCCATGAATGTGGTACGATTCCCACAGAAAAGCAGATGAAGGATCAGGGAGCGGCATGGTCCTTCTTCATGGTGTGGCATACAGATTATTTGACAGATGAACGTAATAATTCCAAGCAATCCTTAAAAGAAATCTATAATAGTGAGTATTTCATAACCTTGGATGAACTTCCGTTTTTAAATTAAGATGTTCAAAAAACCTCAACATACAGTTGAGGTTTTTTGTTTCATATTGTATATGTATGTGATATACTTAAAAGTAAGTTTTATACAGGAGGAAAAATAGATGAGTGATATAAACTTTCGGTATGCAGACCAGGGAGAACAATTGAAAACAGTCAATAAGTTAATGTGCGTTACCACAACAATATTAAATGTACTCATGTACATTATAACCTTTGTTTCCTTTTTGTTGGGCGACCAGACGTTGCCGTTTGTCATAGTCACTCTTGTGGCCATGGCGGTGACCTCCGTCGGAGGGTTCATTATTCTGGCACGGGATAAATCCAGCAGGAAACTCCGCTACTTTACAATGATAGGATTGTTCGTTATTACAGCAATATTGATCTGGGGCTTCGAGGCTTATTATGTGCGTTTCCTGGCAGTCTTGCCCTTCATAGGTTGTGTGCTGTTTTTTGATACAAAATTCAGCACGATAGCGGCGGCTGTTGTTTCGGCGGAAAACTTGCTACTGACAGTGATTTGCGGTTTTGTGCTAAACAATTATGAGGGCGATGAGCTTCTTGGTAATGTCGTAGCGGCGTTAGCCGTGGTGGTAATGATGATTGTCATGTGGTATCTGACAAAGGTAGGAAAGGCATTCAATTCTGATTCTCTGGGCAAGGTAGAGCAGAACGCTATGGTGCAAAAGGAAATGCTGGACGATGTGATTCAGATTGCAGACGAGATCCGAAGAGGAACGGAAGGCGCAATGAACATTGTAAATGAACTTCAGGAGTCCTCTGAGGTAGTAAAACAATCCGTCAGTGATATCAGCGAGAGCACAACCAGCACGGCGGAAAGCATTCAGAACCAGAGTGAAATGACCCATAACATCCAGGAAAACTTGGAAGAGACGGTTGCCCGTGCTGATAACATGGTGAAAGTGGCAAAACTTTCCAATGAATTGAATGAGGAAAGTGCAAAGCAAATGCGGAATCTGCGTGCTGAAGCAGAAGAACTGGCACAGATAAATGATACGGTTTCCCATTCCATGAAGCAGCTGCAACATAATGTGGAAAATGTAAAAGCGATTACACAGACTATTTTTGATATATCTTCCCAAACCAATCTTTTAGCATTAAATGCTTCTATTGAGAGTGCCCGTGCCGGTGAAGCAGGAAGGGGATTTGCGGTGGTAGCAGATGAAATCCGGGGATTGTCGGAAAAGACAAGACAGGAGACAGAAAGTATTTCCCACATTCTTGACAGTTTGGCGGCAAATGCAAACGATACGGCGAAAGCGGTTGAGAAATCCTTGGAGAACGGAAATGTCCAGGAGAAAATGATTGCAGAGGTTGCACAGCAAGTGGAAGAGATGAATGTTAATGTAAACCAGTTGGCAACCGATGTGGAAGAAATAAGAAATGCAATTGGTGGTCTCTCCAATGCAAACACGGAGATTGTGGACAGCATCTCCACCTTATCGGCAGTGACAGAAGAAGTGACAGCATCCGCACAGCAGTCGGCAGAAATGACAGCGAAAAACTTTAAGAGTGCGAATGATGCAAAAGAACTTTTAGAGGGTATTTTGGAAGTTTCCCATAAGATTGATAAGTATGTATAATATTGGGAAAATTGTTGAAAAAAAGCAATTTTTTTGATATTACGTTGAAAAGAAAGAAGAGCAGATTGGTAACTTTGCTTTTGTGCATTTTTTTGGGCAGTTTTGGTGTTCACAAGTTCTATGTGGGCAAAGTAGGAATGGGAATTTTGTATCTATTTACAGTCCAGCAGAAGGGCGGATTGGCCGGACTGGGTGCCGGTGTTGCTTTAGGAAACACAATGATTCAGGGAATCCAGAGTACAACAAAACAAAGCGATAATCAAAAGGATAAGGTGGAGCAGTTGAGAGAGTTGAAGAGTCTTCTGGATGAAGGAATCTTGACACAAGAAGAATTTGATGCAGAGAAGAAAGCAATTCTCAGTAAATAAAAGAGAGGCTTGAAAGAGTTGCTACGTAGAAATTTAAAGGTTGTCATAATATCTACAGATAAGAAAGTATTATGAATACAGAACGCCCCGGAGGATATCCTCCGGGGCGCTTAACTTTTAAATCACTTGAATGTAATCTTAAGCTCTCACTTTTCTCTTCACGACATAACTACCTGCAAAGCATACGGTTGCAATACCTACCAACCAGAGCGGATTGAAACGGGAGTCGCCCGTTTTGGGAACTGCGTCATACTCGCCGGCAGGGGTTGTAGTAGCAGGTGTAGTCACGGTTGTTGTGGTGGAAGGGGTAGCACTGCGCTGTGAGGGATCCGTATACAAAGAGTTCTTTACGGAATAGAAAGAATTCTCTACGAAATCGTACCACTCAAAGTAAGTCTGACTCTTGTCATAAGCCTTTGCATGTCCAACGGTACCTAAAACACGAACCGTTGCTTCGAGTCCATCTGCGCCTTCGCGGATAATCTCAAGATAAGAAACGTTGTTGTTCAAGTTAATAGTACTGTAATCGTAA
>CAYRLN010000257.1:0-3243 GCA_964425065.1 uncultured Lachnospiraceae bacterium
GAGCCGGTGCCCGGAGCCGTGGAATATTCTGTTGCATATTTGCAGTTATGCGGAGAAGGCGCGGCTTGTGTATTGGAGGAGTTTACCACAGAGACCACTGCACAAGTTGCGGAGGGCTATGGGGTTGCCGTCACAGCAATTATGGCAAATGGCCAAATGGTCCCTATTGGAGAGACCGCAATCAGGGGAGAAGCAATCCGGTTTAAGGACGCCGAATCTGATTTTGATGTGGACTGGGAGACGATGCCTGTTTGGGATGTGATTGCGAATCTTGACGTAGAAAGTCTGCAGACAAAGGCAGATGGCAGTCTTTATTTTGAAGCCACTGCGCCCAACGGAGAAAAGATGGGATTTTGGGGTGAGGATATTAGCCTGAAAGAAGGTGGCATTGTGTTTGGCCGAAGCGGAAGAGTCATGGCACTGGACTCCATTGGACGTATTTTTGGATATAGTATTACTGCCGGTGAGGCAGAGTTTCAGACAGATTACGTGGTTTGGTGTGGCGGATATTGCTTCGACGGTGATACGCATGTGGAAGATGTAAGCAGAATTTTAGCCAGTCCCGGTATGACTGTTCCTGCTATGGTGTTGACCGATGGGCAATTCTATAATGACATGGCCTATTTCCAGCCGAACTTCATATCCTTCGGGGCACTGCCCTTTGATTACAGAACAGGAGAGTGCCTGAATCAGGGTAATGTTACGATAACAGAATTCAAGGTATATTATGATGACAGTTCTTATCATACCGGCATCAGTGAGATGAGTCTGTATTCCGAAACCTATGGATGGCATTTAGAAGGAACATCTTATATGGTGGAAAACGAGATGCCATACTTGCCTTATAATGGTCAGTTTACTTTTACATTGGCCGTGATACCGCAGCTTGAGCATGTTATATATCCGTGGGATACAGAAAAAAGATTGGAAACGGAAGCCGGTTTTATCAATGGTTCCACCAATAATCTGTTTAAGATTGGCAATCTGAAAGATGTAAACGGAACGGTGCTGGATAAAAATAGCGCAAAGGTATATGAAGGAACTACGCTGGAAGTTTCATTGGGTAAATATAAATTTGATGTAGATTTGAATCTGGTGAAGGAATTCCAGGGGGCACAGACAATGCATGATTTGGTGCCTTATGTTTATCCTGAGGCGAAGGGAACGATGAACGTTTTGGTAGTTCCCATCGGCTGGCAGGATGAACAGCAACTGGCAAGTGAAGATGCATACGCAAAAATCCGAAGCAGTCTGGGCCGGGTGATGGATGGAAGTGGCAATGTAACGGATTATTCGGCAGAATTTTCCGGCAATGGTTTTTCGCTCAGCAATTATTACGATATTGCTTCCTATGGCAATTTGAATATCCAATCCTTTATGACAGATTGGTACATGGCACCTTATGATTTCGCAGAAATGAATTACTCTGCTCTCAGGAGAGATTTTGCCGAGGAAGTTCTGGAATGGGTACATACCAATTATTCAGATATGGACTGGACGGAGTTTGACCGGGATGCAAATGGTTATTTTGACGCAGTGATTTTTGTAAATGTAGGAGATGTTTCTCAAAATACCATGTTCATTCCAGACACCTATGGTGGCGGTGTTCACAGAAGAGACAGTTATGTGGGTGAGTTCGCAGGTACTCCGGAACGCCCCGGTATTGTGGGATATATAAGTGTTAATGCAGCATTCATGGAAGGCAATATACTGATTCATGAGTTTGCCCACGGACTTGGACTGATTGACTATTATGATGTGACTTATTCCGGAATTGATGCAGTTGGTGGATATGATATGCAATCCCAAAATGTAGGCGACTGGAACGCCTACTCCAAGTATGCAGTTGGCTGGATTTCTCCCAAAGTAGTTACAGGTCTTGAGAAAGGACAGTCTGTGGAAATAGAAATCGGAGCACTTTCCACATCCGGAGATGCTCTAATTATTCCTGCAGCAGGCAATGATTATAACGGTACTCCCTTTGATGAATATATTCTGGTGGATTTGTTTACAGATGATGGTGTTAACAAGCCGGATGCAGCGTTATATGATTTGGACGGCGAGGTAGGTGTACGCATTTATCATGTAAATGCTGTAATGGAAGCTCATGAAGTAAGTACGGAAAAACCCAAATATAACGAAGACTGTACCGTGGGAACAATCCATTTTGCCAACGAATATAAGAATGATGGAAAAGGCAGATACAACATAGAATTGATTCAGTCAGGCGGCAATAATACATATACTGATTTGGATAATTTGTCCCCCGTCTTTGATGCGGATGACATGTTCCGGGCAGGTGATGTATTTACTGCAGAAAAATACTCAGAGTTCCTTTATGGAGGTCTGATGGATGATGGCAGTGAGTTTGGTTACGAAGTGAAAGTGGTGAGCATCGATAAGGATGTAAACGGCGAATATAAGGCCGTAATCAAAGTTACAAGAAAATAAGAGATAATTAAAAAAGGAATCCTCTCGAAATGTTGTTAAGACAGTTAAAACTTGACATTTCGGGAGGATTTTTTTTGGCATGGCTTATAGCAAGCCATGCCAAAGTGCAAAACAGGAACTCTTGCCATGCCTCATTTGGAATCTGCGCATGGCTCAAAACAAACGAACAACTCCCAATTTGTTTAGATGTAATGAAAAACTATTCTTATGAAATATATTTTATTTCTTACTCAATTCACAAATCACTTCTGCCAATCCATCATGGTTATTATCTTTTTCCGTCACCATGTCGGCAGCTTCTTTTACAATCTCACTGGCATTTGACATGGCGATGCCGCAGCCGGCGGCTTCTATCATAGAAATGTCATTTTCTTCATCACCGGCGGCATAGGTGTGAGAGATGGGTAAATGCAGATAGTCTCTGACAAATTCAAGGGCGTTTCCTTTGCCTGCGCCCTTTGGCAGAAATTCCAAATAGTATTCATTGGAAAAGAGAAGTGTCATGCGGTCTCCAACAAGGGGCATCAGGTAATCGCGGAACTCAATCAGTTTCCGGCGGTTGTCCAGGCTGATGCACTGAATCTTGTACGGACCGACAGCGCCAACATTCTGACCGGTTACTGCAGTTTCGGTAGCACCGGCCAAATCATCGGTGTATTTAATATCTAAATGGATTCTGCGTGTGTAAAATTCCAGTTCCTTATTCCATTTTTTTGCAATAATATAATCAGCTGCATAGGTGTGGACGTGAAGTCCCCATTTCCCGGCTTCCCCAACGACAAAACGGACATC
>CAYRLN010000258.1:0-3236 GCA_964425065.1 uncultured Lachnospiraceae bacterium
GCAACATATCCGGGTGGCAATCCGATACCTTTGGAAGAATCTATAAAATTAGGCAAAACCTTTGTTTCGAATTCCTCTCTGGACACACCATAGTACCCGTTGGTGAATCCGTTTTCATTTTCAGGAAGATTGGTAATGTATTCGTATTCTTTTTCCATATCTTCCCAGTTTGCTTCTTTTAAATATAACATGATTTTGTCCTCGCTTTCTTCATTCTTACAAAAACATGATGTCCATTCTCTTCGGCGCCCTAACAAAAAAAGCTGACATCTGCATACGCAAACATCAGCTTCACTTTTTGGTATCACATTTGTATAACAAAAATAAAGTAATAACATTACTCCCGAAGTCATGTTTGCGTATCACAAATAAAACCTTCATGCCCAATCATCGCCACGATAATGTTCATCAAGGGGTTATTTTTGACTGATTTAGAATTAAAATAATTTAATCCTGCAAACATGGTACTTCTCCTTTGCTTTTGTAAATATTGTTAATAAACTAGCACCGCATAAACGATTTGTCAAGAAGTTTTTGAATAAAATCGCAAATCGTCTCAAAACTTCCTTTCCAACTATTCTTCAAAACCTGCCTTTTCTTTCATCTGTAAAACTCCGTAATATGCATATTTAGGCGTGTATTGGCTGTCGAAGAGCAGCGGACTGCGGTCTTTTCTCCATGACAAATTATCCGCAAATCCCCAAAAAGTCAGTGCATCCATTTCTACTTTTCCTTCATCAACCCTCTCAAAAATACCATGAATCAAGTTGTAATAATACTGTCCTTGAGCCCTTAAATTTTCTTCCGTAGCCGGTTTGATTTCCTGCCATGAGCCGAGAGATACATCTAATTCTGTCAGATTGATTTTGAGTCCGAGAGCGGCAATCTTATCCATCGTGGCAAAATAGTCCTCCAGACTATCCTCCGTATACAGGTGAGCCTGAAAACCAACTCCATCAATCAGATAGTTCCCCTTATCATCCACCAGGGTCTGTACAAAATCATACAGCGTATCCGTCTTAAACTGTTCATTATAATCGTTGTAGTACAAGTCAATATAATCCGGCGCATACTTGTCCGCAAAACAGAAAGCCTGCCACAAGTAATCCTCACCAATGGTCGTAAGCCATAAACTGTCACGCATTGTGCCATCTTCCAACCATGCCTCATTTACCACATCATAGGCATAGAAAAGTTCCAAATATCCTTTTTCTTCTAAAAGTGCAAACAACTGGCGGATGTAGCTTTCCATTCTTGCGAGCATTACATCTCTGCTCACAAGAGATCCATTTGTATCAAAATTTTCATAGAAAATCCAATTGGGCGTCTGGCTGTGCCAAATAAGTGTATGTCCACGCACAGACATCCGGTTTTCCTTGCACCATTCCAGCAATTTTGTAGTGGTAGCGTTAAATTTTACTACCAAATCTCCGGCTTTTTTGCTTTCGGTTTTGTCTAAGATAGCCTCCGGTTTTAAAAGATTTTCAAAGGTGACACTGTTGAAATTGGCCTGAATAATCTCCGTACAGTTTTTGTCCTTTATCATGTAATCAGACAGACAGGTTCCCACCTTCATGTTATGCTCCGCAAATACACTCTGAAGCGTTACATCGGTTTGGTTTTCTCCCATTCCGTCCGCTTCAGGGCTACACGCCATCATGCCAAATGCCAGCACCAGCGCAAGCAATCCGCATACCCCTTTTGTCCACCTTTCCCCTTTTTTTCTTCCTTTACACATCTTCTTATCTCTCCTTATCAAATCATCTCTTATCTAAGCCACTTTAGCACCCACTACTTTTTCACGAATTGTCTGAATTCCGCACAAAACCAAATACACCGCCACAATAACAGAACCCACCAAATCAATGTAATAGGTAACCGGTTCTTTTGGTGCAATCAGCACTGCCAAAAGTGCAATGGTAACACAGCTGTCCACCAGGCTCTTTGCCCGGTAAAGCCTTGCCTGCACCGCCAAAATAGGATTTGGTTCCGTCTTGTTCAGCCGGGTGTACTTTCGCCAGAAAATGGTATTTGCCACCACACCGAGAAGGGCAATCACCAAACCGGGAATTACGTTTCCCTTTTCCTCATTGTCTGACACAAAGGCAAGCACCAACATGATAGAGCCGCCGAGACACATCATGACACCTACAAAGATGTTGGACATTCTCTCGATTTTCTCTTTTTTTACCAAATCCGTCTGGCCGTCTTTTGTGGTTATCTTATAAGTCACAAAGGCCATAATAATGGCAAGCAGTTCTGAACTTCTGCGGACAAAATCCGCAATCTGTGTGGAACTGCGTCCAACAAGAAGTCCAAGTCCCACCACCAGGGGACCGGGGGAACTCATAATTACCGACCACAACAAGGTACTGCTTCCTGATTTTTTATTACTCATACCAAACCTCCAAACAAATAAACTAGGGGAATTACCGTGACCATTGCCGCAATCGGACAGATTACCGTATCCATTCCATCCTTAGAATAAAGTTCCGCCACAGCACTTACCGCAGCGGTTATAAGTGCCGTCACAAGACACTGCAAAACATTCATTCCCCCGCGGCACCACAAAATAATTGCCACACTGACAAAAGAGATTGCAAACATGGCAAGACTGCCCTCCAAGCTCTTTTGTCCGTCTAAATATTTCAGGTTGATTTTATGTTTTCCAAACCGTTTTCCCACAAGGGCTGCTGCCGCATCGCCAACACCCCAAGCATAAATAGATGCCAAAACCAAATATCTGTCACCATGCCAGCCCCAGCAAATAGCAATCACAAAAGCAAACATACCAAACACCAAAAGAAGGCTGGTCTTTAGCTCTCCTTTTTTGCGCTCAGTAGTCATCTGGGAATAGGACTTGAATTTCTCGAAAAAAGCCAAAATCGGATATACTATAATCGCAAAAATAATAGCCATTACCGCCGAACGCCACCAAGTCTGAAAACCAAAAACAAAGGGCAATAACGAGCCAAGTAAAATGCAATGTAATATTTTCCGGAATAATTCATCCGGAATCTTGATTAAAAAGCGGCATGCAATTGCAACGCTCGCAGCGACTATAAAATACAATATCACAATGCCTGCTCCGGTTAAAAATTCCTGCATAGTTTTTTCTCTCCAAATTTCTCTACTACCAATTCTACAGTATCTTTCACAAACAAACGAAGTTCTTCTCTTGATAGCCCGATGGGATTTACCGGGTTCTCGTCTGCTTCCGGTATATAACCCATCAC
>CAYRLN010000259.1:0-3236 GCA_964425065.1 uncultured Lachnospiraceae bacterium
CTGGCCGAAGTTGCCGAAAAGACCTGCGCCGGAAGCAAAGTTAATAACGGTTCCCTTTGTCTCTTTCAGATAAGGATAAGCAGCTTTCATGTAGTAAAATGCAGCGTACAGTCCGGAGTAAACTGCCAAATCGAACTGTTCGGTTGTATGGTCTGCAATGGGAACGCCGGAAGCAGAAGCCTGTGCGTTGTTAATTACAACGTCAATTCTTCCAAAAGAATCCATTGCCTGTTTAATGACGTTGTTCACTACGGATTCATTGTCGGTACCGGCGTTAACGTCTGCCGCAACTACTAACACCTTAATGCCGTAGAGTCTTTCTAATTCTTCTTTTGCATCTTCCAATTTCTGGACATTACGTCCCGTGATTACCAGGTTGGCTCCTTCTTTTGCGTAAGCGGTTGCGATACCATATCCGATGGAACCACATTCACCGTTTTTGAGTACTGCACGACCTGCACCGGTAATGATTGCTGTTTTGCCTGTTAAAAAACCCATATTATTGTCCTCCAAATTAATTATTTATATATAATGTAAGCGCTTACATATGCTTTACCACATCAATATATCAGAGAAAAAAACAAAATGCAACAAAGTTAAAAAATAAACGGGAAGAATATTTTTTTAACGAAGTGACCACATAAATATAATAATTCAGAATTAAGATAAAATCAATAAAAGTTATGCGGAAAAGATGGATTTGATTTCTGATTTTTTAGTTTGTGCAATTCGCGGAAGCTCAGGGGAACTTCTACTAAGAGCATGATAATCCAGCCGATTACGGAAGCATAAATAATTCCATTTATTCCGTATTTGGGGGCAAATACAAAAGTGAAAACAGTTCTAAGCCCTGCCTGGATGCAGGTTCCGAGCAAAGTGATTTTCAGTTTGCCCACGCCGCGGAAAAATCCCTGGATACCGTTGGTCATGGCAGGTAAAAAATAGAAGAATGCCATAAGGAGAAGATAATCTGCCCCTATGGTTATGATAGTGCTTACATTTTCCCCGGTTACAAACAAAGCCATGATAGGAGTTCTGAGGAGTCCCACCACCAGTCCGATTATAATCCAATATCCCAGTTCCATTCCCATTCCCACAGCGTATCCACGGGCAATACGCCTGTTTTGTCCGCCGCCGCGGTTTTGGGCAATATAGGTGGTGATGGCCTGCGCGATGCTCTGCTCGGGAACAAGGGCAAAAGCGTCTATTTTTGTGACTGCATTGTAGGCTGCGATGACATCAACGCCGAGCAGGTTCACCTGTCCTTGGATTAAGAGTTTGGCAATGGGCTGTACGGATTGTTGCAGTGCGGTGACACCACCGTATTTCAGGGTTTTCAAAAGAAGAGAAGGGTCGATAACCCACTCCCGCCTGCCGGGGCAAATTTCGGGAATGTTTTTCATAAGGTATCCCGCTGAAAGCAACGCGGAAACCCCTTCTGCAATGACGGTGGTAACGGCACTGCACACGATTCCAAAACCCAAAACGCCGATAAAAATAATATCCAAAACGCCGTTTAGCACAGAGGCAAACATCAAAAATTTCAAGGGAGTTTTCGAGTCACCAATGCTCTTTAGTGCTGCGGCAATCGCGTTGTAGAAAAAGGTAAAAGGGGCACCGATAAAGGTGATTGCCGTATATGTGGCGGTCATATCAGTAATTGTCTCCGGAACGGCCAGCAAATGCATGATGGGTCTTGTGAAAACAATGCCGAGGACAGCTACCAATACGCTGAGCAAAGCACCGGAAAGCAGGGTGGTTGAGAATTGTGTCCTAAGCTGTTTCCAGTCTCCCGCGCCAAAAAAGTTACTCATTAAAATGCCGGAGCCCAGACATAAACCGGTGATGGACAGGATAATTAAATTCATTACGGGAGCGGCAATGCCGACTGCGGCCAAAGCGTTCTTTCCGATAAAACGTCCGGCGATAACGGAATCCACCACGTTATAAGCAAGCTGGAACCAGTTGCCGAGAATTAAGGGGATGGCATAGCGCCACAGATGTCCGAAAGGAGATCCTTTTGTCATGTCTCTCATAAATTTTTCTCCAATAAAAATTGTAACCGTTTACATTTCTTCCTATTATATAATAGCACGAAAAGCAGATATAAAAAAGGTGGACAATAAAAATGAAAGCGGTTACAATGAACTCAGAGATTTTGACGGAGGAAACGCAAATGAAACGTGATATTAAGATTTGCTATATCGGTGGCGGTTCGAAACTTTGGGCGCGGGTATTTATGTCGGATTTGGCGGTTGCGGACGGGTTGTCGGGAGAAATGGCGCTATATGACATTGACAGGGAAGCGGCAGAGAGAAACGCCAGGATAGGAGCGCGAATCAATGAAAACCCCAACACAAAATCTAAGTTTGAATACAAGGTGTATGAAACTTTGGAAGATGCCCTGCAGGGGGCCTCATTTGTTCTTCTGTCAATTTTACCGGGAACCTTCAAGGAAATGAGAAGTGATGTGCATACCCCGGAAAAGTATGGGATTTATCAGTCGGTAGGTGACACGGCGGGACCCGGGGGGATTCTCCGCGCTATGCGTACCGTTCCGATTTACGAAGAATTTGCAAGAAAAATCAAAGAAATTTGTCCAAACGCATGGGTAATCAACTTCACGAATCCCATGAGTATATGTATAAAAGTTTTGTATGATGTATTTCCGGAAATCAAAGCCTTTGGTTGCTGTCATGAGGTGTTCCATGCACAGAAGCTTCTTACGGTAATGCTGAAGGAACTCAGGGGTATTGAGGTAAAACGCAATCAAATTTATACGGATGCCTGTGGGGTAAATCATTTTACATGGATCACAGAAGCAAAGTATCAGGATATTGATTTGCTTGCATTGGTGCCTGAGTTTGATGCAAAATATGGAGAAGAAGGTTACTACGAAGAAGGAAACGACCGTTTTGCATTTGAGACGGACCCGTTCGCTTACGGAAATAAGGTGAAACTGGATTTGTATGCCAGGTATGGTGCACTGGCGGCAGCCGGAGACAGGCATTTGGTGGAGTTTTTGCCAAACACTTGGTATTTAAAGGATCCGGAGACTGTGAAAAAGTGGAAGTTTAATCTTACCACGGTGGATTACAGGGAAGCGGATCAGGCGAGAAAAATTGCGGATACAATTGAAATGGCGGAAGGCAGAAAAGAATTCCCGGTAGAAAAATCCGATGAAGAAGCGGTGGAACTTATGAAAGCGCTTTTAGGCTATGGAACGGTGGTGTCTA
>CAYRLN010000260.1:0-3220 GCA_964425065.1 uncultured Lachnospiraceae bacterium
TGGTTCTGACGGTATCACTCCTTTTACAAAAGTATGTAAAGAAGAAAGCAAGGGCATTTTCGTACTGGTTAAGACATCCAATCCCAGCAGTGGGGAATTCCAGGACCGTCTGATTGACGGAAGACCTCTTTATGAGTGGATGGGTGAAAAAGTGGCACAGTGGGGTGCGGATTGCATGCCTGAGACAGGAAATTACAGCTATGTAGGTGCGGTAGTTGGTGCAACCTATCCGGAGCAGGGTAAAATCCTTCGTAAATTGATGCCAAATACCTTTATCTTGGTGCCCGGTTATGGTGCACAGGGCGGTAAAGGCGCAGATTTGGTACACTTCTTCAACGAAGACGGTCTTGGCGCAATCATCAATTCCTCCAGGGGAATCATTGCAGCATATCAGCAGGAAAAATACGCTTCCTTTGGTCCTGAAAGATATGCAGAGGCTTCCAGAGCTGCGGTTATCGATATGAGAGAAGATATCGCACAGGCTTTGGCAAACAGATAAAAACGAAAGGTATCATCAGATGAAAAATCCGATGATACCTTTTTTGTTGTTATTTTTCTTCGGGAACAAAGCCGATGAAGTCCTCCCGAAAGATGTAGGAGTGGTGAAGTTCCCTGATGAAGTCATAATCTTTGGGTTCGTTGTAGAGTTCCACTTCGCATATGCTGCCGACCAGGGAAGGCTGGAAAACATCACCGCCTAATATAATCAGTTTTGCGAAACGGTTTGTAGGGACGTTGTTCAAGACACCCACCACGTCGCCGTTGATAAAAGCAGTGGCCGTTTCCGTTTTCGCGTTATAGGTAAATGCATAATGGGCCCACTGATTTACAAGAAGCGGGCTGGCACCTATATCGTACCAACCGTCCACTTCTTTGGAGTCCCGGATACGGAGGTCGGATACGCTGTCCCAAGCATATGGAATAATACTGCAAAATCCGGTTTCGAATTTCACATAAAAGGCGGAAGTCCAAGGGTGAATTACCTCCGGTTTAATCCACATGGAGACGGTAAAACTGTCATTGGAGACCGTTGTTCTCGGAAGGTGGATGGTATTGTGTTCGGGAAGTCCACCGGGGAAGTGGATTGCCTTGGAATCCTTGAAAATACCTTCCTCGAAAGTAAGACCTTCGCCGAAAATGGTTGCTTCCATTGCACCGTCTTCCGACTGTAATGAGCCATTAAAACGGAAAGAATAACTGCTGCGGGCGGCGGTGGAATATTCCTCCGCAAAGTCCAGAAAGTCAGGTAAGGCCAAGGGTTTTGCATAATAGAACCCCTGGGCAATGGGACAGCCGCAACTGGTGATAAAGTCAATTTGTTCTTTGGTTTCTACCCCTTCCGTAACCACATCCATTTTCAAATCCCGGCAGAGGGAGATTACGTTCCGGATAACCTTTTTGCCACGGTTGGTGTTGGAAGATACCTGAAGGAAATGTCTGTCTAATTTAATGGTATCTACTGTTAAATCTTTTAAAAGGTTGAGGGCGGAGAAACCGGAACCGAAATCATCGATGGAAACCAAAAATCCACGGCTGCGGAGATCATCCACGGTCCGAATCAGTTCTTTGGTGTCTTTGATGAAGATACTTTCGGTTACTTCGATTTCTAACTCATTGGTAGGAATGCTGTATTTATTAGCAATCTGTTCCAATGTTTCGGGGAAATTACAATTGTATAAATGTAACCGGGACATGTTTACGGAAATGGGAATGTGTTCATAGCGCTTGCCTGCCCAGGTGGACTTAATACGGCAAACCTCTTCGAAAATAAACATGTCCAGTTTGGAGATAAACCCATTCTTTTCAAAAAGAGATATGTACATAATGGGAGGACGTATGCCTTCCACGGGGTGAACCCAGCGGGATAAACCTTCGGCACCGTAAAGTTGGGAAGAAATCATGTTTACTTTTGGCTGAAGGTAGACTTGGAATTCGCCGTTTTCCAGCGCGGATTCCATTTCCAATTCAATGTTACGGTTGGTCTCCAGGGTTTTATCGTAAGCTTTATAGACGGTGTAACGATTTTTACCGTCATATTTTGCCTGATACATGGCGGCGTCACATTTTGCCAAAACTTCATCCAAAGACTGGCCCACAGGCTGTTCCAATACAATCCCGATGCTCAGTGAAATCAAAGACAGAATGTCTTTGCGATAATTGATATTAGGCATGTTCTCTATCAAAAGGGAGGCCGATTCCAAAATGTTTTCTTCCGGAATAGACCCATCGAAAAGAACCACATATTCATCGCCGCCGATACGGGAAGTAAAACCATGGGCATAAGATTTTATCAGGTTGCCGATGTCAATAATGAGATTATCGCCCATACTATGTCCGTAAACGTCATTGACATGTTTAAAGTTATCAATATCAATAAACATGGCATGGACAATCCGGTCCTTGTCTAAGGATGCATAATAATTGTACAGGCCGCGCCGGCTGAAAAGCCCTGTCAGGTAGTCGTAATCGGCTGTATTTATCTGTATTGTTTCCTGTGTTACACTCATTTTTTCTCTCCCGGTTAATCGGATTATTTCCGCGGTGTAATGAAATCAAATATTGTTTAATAGGTAATTAGTACTATTATAGCATTGTCTTACCCAAAAGGGAATAGACAAAGGGAAAACATTGTAAAAAAGGCAATTTTTTGGTATATTGGAAGGAGGATGTTATACAAAGGAGAGGACTTATGGACAAAAGAAAAAAAGGGCTACGCGTAGGCGTAGCGGTGGCTTTAATAACAGTAGGTTTACTGGCAATTGTAGCCGGTGTGTGGATGCTGGTAAAAAACGGGGACCTTGGTAACAAAGAGCGGGACTATACGGTGGATGTTTCGGATATTCTCACAGGTTCGGTGAGCGCCAGAGTTTCCGTGCATGACCCCTCTATTATCAAAGCGGACGGAAAATATTATATTTTCGGCTCCCATATGGTGGGAGGAGTTACGGAAGACTTGCGCACGTTTACAAGAGTAGGTAACGGTTACATGGAAAATAATGCTGTTTACGGAAATCTTTTTGAGGAGGGGCTGCATGTTTTTGACTATGCGGGAAATGCAGACAGCCTGATTCCCACAGATGACGGCGGTACCCATGTATGGGCTCCGGATCCGATTTACAACGAGACTACGGGTTTGTATTATTTGTATTACTGCACGACTTCCACCTGGAATGCGTCAAACTTGTGCTACGGTGTATCGGAAAGTGTCACGGGACCTTAT
>CAYRLN010000261.1:0-3191 GCA_964425065.1 uncultured Lachnospiraceae bacterium
GAGGCGTCAGTCAGGTATGGATTGAGCCCTGGGGAGAAAATTCCCTGCGTGTGCGTATGACCTGCGAACCGCATATGGACCCTAACGACTGGGCTCTTTGTGAAAAAGTGAAAGAGTGTAGGGCAGAAATTACCTTTGAAGAAATCGATACCACAGACCCTTGGTACAAGGGGGAAGAGTGGGCAAAGTACCATCAGACAGGTATTGTTGCTACGCTGAAAAATGGAAACAGTGTGGCAAAAGTAAATCCCGAAGGCTGGATTAGTTACTATAATGCCGGGGGCGACCTTTTGACGGAGGAATATTGGCGTACCCGGGACAGAATCAACAGATATTGTGTGCCCCTCCGTGTGGAAGGAAGGGAAATGAAACCCATTCAGGGAAGTACGGATTATGAACTGACTGCCAGATTTGAGGCTTTCGACGATGAAAAGATTTTCGGTATGGGTCAGTATCAGGAAAAGAATCTGAACAAAAAAGGTGCCATTTTGGAACTGGCTCATCGCAATTCTCAGGCCAGTGTACCTTTTTATGTATCCAGCAGAGGGTATGGTTTTTTGTGGAATAACCCCGCTATCGGAACCGCTTCCTTTGGTATGAATAAGACAGAGTGGCATGCAAAAACCACCCGTAAAATGGATTACTTTATTACAGCCGGGGATACTCCCGCACAGATTGAAAAGCAGTACAGTGATGCGGTGGGCAGAACGCCCATGATGCCGGAATTTGGTCTTGGATATTGGCAGTGCAAACTGCGCTACCGCAATCAGGAGGAGATATTGGCAGTGGCAAGGGAACACAAACGTCGTGGACTTCCCATGGATGCCATCGTGGTGGATTTCTTCCACTGGACCATGCAGGGTGAGTTTAAGTTCGAGCCCAGAGATTGGCCGGATCCTGACGCAATGGTAAAAGAACTAAAAGAAATGGGTATTGAAACCGTTGTTTCCGTATGGCCTACCATTGATGAACGCAGTGAGAACTTTGGTGAGATGAACAGCAAAGGTTATCTGGTGCGCGCAGACCGCGGCAACAGCAACCATATGACCTGGATGGGAAATACGGTATTTTACGATGCAACACATCCCGGGGCACAGAAGTTTGTCTGGGACAAATGCAAAGAGAATTATTATAAAAAAGGAATCCGTATTTTCTGGTTGGATGAGGCGGAACCGGAGTACGGGCCCTATGATTTTGATAACTATCGCTATTACGCAGGTCCTGCTCTTCAGTGTACCAATATTTATCCCAATATGTACGCAAAAGGATTTTACGATGGACTGAAAGAAGCGGGAGAAAAAGAAATCCTTTCTTTGGTTCGCTGTGCTTGGGCAGGCGGACAGAAGTATGGTGCCCTGACTTGGTCAGGAGATATCCATTCCTCCTTCCGTTCCATGAGAGAGCAGCTGCAGGCCGGCCTTAATATGGGTATGGCAGGTATTCCTTGGTGGACTTCGGATATCGGCGGATTTATCGGCGGCGATATTTCCGATCCTTATTTCAAAGAGTTGTTGCTCCGCTGGTTTGCCTGGGGTGCATTCTGTCCCGTATTCCGTATGCATGGCGAACGTTCCCCCTGGTATGAGAGAGAGCAGGAATTCATCAATAACGTGCGCCAGCTGACTTCCGGTCAGGACAATGAAGTGTGGAGCTTTGGAGAGGATAATTACGAAATATTGAAAGAGTACCTGTTTATCCGTGAGAGACTTCGTCCTTATATCCGTGAAGTGATGCGTGAGGCAAGTGAAACCGGTGCACCGGTAATGCGTCCGATGTTCTTTGATTTCCCTGAGGATCAGGTTTGCTGGGAGACGGAAGACCAGTATATGTTTGGCCCCGATCTTTTGGTGGCTCCGGTCATGGAAATCGGCATGCGCAGCAGAAGCGTATATCTGCCCGCAGGATTGAAATGGACAGATGCAAAGAGTGGAAAAGTCTATGAAGGTGGTCAGAGAGTAGAAGTGGATGCACCTGTGGATGTGATTCCTGTATTTGTAAGAGAAGGCAAGACTTACGAGATTTATAAGTAGAGTGTCCTTGGTTATGTCACTTGTGGCAGGCAGATTGCAAATAAAGAAAAGTGAAATGAAGCGGAATCCGGGCTGGAAATAAAGCCCGGATTTCTTATTGTATGACGGAAGTTAAATTGTTATAATGGAACGGAAAAAAGGACGGAGGCGTGCTATGCTTAGTTTGAAGGAAAAGGTTGAAAAAATAGTTACAGAGGGCATGAAACAGGAAAACATGGTGGGCGCAAACGTCCTTGTTTTACATAAGGGAGAAGTCATTTTGCGGGAAAGTTATGGCTATGCGGACCGTGAAAATCAGATTCCGATGAAGGATGATACGATGTTCCGATTGTATTCCATGAGCAAGCCGGTTACGGCGGTAACGGCGATGCTTGCGGTAGAACAGGGGCTTATCAGTCTTCAGGATCCGGTGAGTAAATATTTACCGGAATATGCAAACTTGAACGTGTATAATCCGGACGGGACTGTCAGACCGGCGAAGACGGAGATGACGGTTTTCCAGCTTCTCACCATGACATCTGCCCTTTGCTATCCTAACGTTGACACCCCTACGGGGAAGGAAATGTGTAAGGTTTTTGATGAAGCAAAAGAAAAACTTTTGCGCGGTGAGCCTACAAGCACCAGAGAGTATTGCAGAAAAATTGCAAGTGTTCCACTGGACTTTGACCCCGGGGAGAGATGGCAGTACGGTCTTTCGGCGGACGTGCTGGGCGGTATTATAGAAGTGGCATCGGGGAAAAGTCTTGGAGATTTTATGCGGCAGGAATTGTTTATGCCTCTGGAAATGAATGACACCGGATTTTTCGTACCACAGGAAAAAATGCACCGCCTTGCACAGTGGTATTTTAAAGACAACAAGAGCGGACGGCTGAAAGTGTATGATGATATCAGTCTTGGTGTCGGAAAGTATGAGGAAGCGCCGCTGTTTGAATCCGGAGGAGCAGGGCTTGTTTCCACGCTGGAGGATTACAGTCATTTTGCGCAGATGATGCAAAATGGAGGAAACTATAAAGGAAAGCAGATTCTGAAGCCGGAAACCATTGCGCTCATGTCAAAAGACCATTTGTCGGAAGCGCAAAAAGTGCGCTATGATTGGGATAGCGTAAAAGGTCACGGCTACGGATTTTTAATGCGCGTGTTATTAGATCCAAAAGAAACCGG
>CAYRLN010000262.1:0-3163 GCA_964425065.1 uncultured Lachnospiraceae bacterium
GTTATTTTTCCTTTTTGCGGCTATTTTTTTAGCAGTAATTTTCATCAGGGAATCGTCGGCAGACCGCAAGAAAGAGAAAAAATTCATTCAGTCCCTGTACAATGATTATGGCAAGATACCCGTAAGGGAATACAGTGCCCAGCGCTATGAAGCCATAACATCGTTTTACAAGAAACATGTAAAAGACGGTCAGATTGATGATGTTACATGGAATGACTTAAATTACGATGAGATATTTATGATGATGAATGACACCTATTCATCAGCGGGAGAAGAATATTTATACTATACGCTTAGAACGCCGGTTTATGACAAACAGGAACTGGAGCATTTTGGTGAGATATGCGAGTATTTCAGAACAAATCCGGACGATAGAGTAAAATTTCAGGTAAAACTGGCTAAATTGGGAAGAACCGGTAAGTTTTCCCTTTACGATTATCTGGGACATTTAGATGTACTCGGAAATAGAAACAACTACAAGCACTATGCCATGATAGGATTGCTCCTAATGGCCATATCGTTGTGTTTTATCATTCCCACTTATGGGGTGATAGCAGTTCTGGCAATATTGATTTGCAATATGTTGACTTATTTTAAAGAAAAAAATGAAATCGACTCTTATATTACCAGTTTCGCTTATGTGATGCGTCTTTTGCAGGCGGCAGAAGAAATCGGTAAGTTTAAAATAGAAGTTTGTAAGGATGAATTAGAAGAAATTAATCGTCGCAGACAACAGCTTAATTTGTTTCGGACAGGTTCTTTTTGGATATTGTCTTCCGGCAGAATGTCAGGTTCGGGAAATCCCCTGGATTTGATTTTTGACTATCTGCGTATGACCCTGCATCTGGATTTAATTAAGTTTAACAATATGTTGGCACAGGTAAGACTCCACAGTGAAGATATTGATGTTATGGTACAGAAAATCGGTTATCTTGAGACAGCCATAGCGGTGGGGTCTTTCAGGACCAGACAGGAAGGCGAGTGGTGCCAACCTGAGTTTGTAGAAGAAAAAAGCGTATGCATGGATAATGTATATCACCCCATGATCATTGAACCTGTGAAAAACAGTATCTCCACAAAGCGTGGTGTGCTTCTTACAGGCTCAAATGCTTCCGGTAAATCTACTTTTTTAAAGACGGTTGCAATTTCGGCAATTATGGCACAAACCATTTACACCTGTCCGGCAGACAGTTATAGGGCCCCCTTTTTCAGGATTTGTTCCTCGATGTCCTTAAGGGACGATTTGGCCGGTGGGGAAAGTTATTATATCGTGGAAATCAAGTCAATCAAACATATTATTGATATTGCGGCAAACAGTAATATTCCGGTATTTTGTTTTGTGGATGAGGTGCTCAGAGGAACGAATACGGTTGAGAGAATTGCTGCTTCCACGCAGATTTTGGAAAGTTTGGCGGGAGAAAAAACCCTTTGCTTTGCTGCAACCCATGATATTGAACTTACCGGTCTTTTGGAAGATAAGTATAATAATTATCATTTTGAAGAAAGCATTGAAAATGGTGATATCTCATTTAACTATAAACTTTTGGAGGGAAAAGCCACCACAAGAAATGCCATTAAATTGTTGGAAATGATGGGATACGACAAAGCAATTATTGAGAAAGCAGAAAAACAGGCAGCTGTGTTTATGAATACAGGTGTCTGGGAAAAAGGGTAAAAAAATGAAAGTAACACTTTATACGGACGGTGCGGCAAGAGGGAATCCGGATGGCCCCGGAGGCTATGGAGCAATCCTTCAATACGTAGATACCAAAGGGCAGCTTCATGAAAGAGAGTTTTCGGCAGGATACAAAAAGACAACCAATAACCGGATGGAACTGATGGGCGTTATTGTGGGCCTGGAGGCACTCAAAAAACCTTGCGAAGTGACAGTTGTTTCCGATTCCAAATATGTGACGGATGCGTTTAATCAGGATTGGATTGGAGGCTGGCTGAAAAACAATTGGAAAAACAGTGCGAAAAAGCCTGTAAAAAATGTGGAACTGTGGAAACGGTTGCTCAAGGCGGCAGAGCCTCATCAAATGACATTTTGTTGGATAAAAGGGCACGACGGACATCCGGAAAATGAGCGGTGTGATACCCTGGCCACAACGGCGGCAGACGGTGATATACTGCTTGACGATGACGGTGGCGCATTGTTATAATTTAAAAAGATACTAGGAGGTAATAAATATGACAGCAGTATTTAATTCTTTGTTATCCTATTTGTTGTTGGTTTTAGTGATTGTTGTGCTTGCAGGTATTGCGATTTTTGCTGGAATTACATTGCGGAAGTCAAAAAACAGAAAAGAGGAAATGGCTGCGGCAGCACTTGGGGTAGGAACAGAGGAAAGTGTGGAGGAAAATAATGAAGCCTGATGCAAGATATGAGTATCTGCTTTGGGATGTGGATGGAACCCTTTTGGATTTTGAATATTCCATGAGGGTTTCTCTTTATAAGAGCCTGAAAAAAATAGGAGTGGAAGCCACAGACGGATTGATTGACCGTTACCGCCAAATCAATGACGGATGGTGGAAACGTTTGGAACGTGGAGAAGTCACCAAAGCACAACTGTTACCCGGAAGATTTATAGATTTATTCGCAGAATACGGAATTGAATGTGAAGATATAGAGGCTTATCTGGCGGATTTTCAGGAAAATTTGGGCTGCGAATTTAAACTTATGGAAAATGCGCTTGAGGTATGCACGAAGTTAAAACAGCAAGGATATCATCAGTTTGTGGTTACAAACGGGGTGGCGAGAACCCAGGAAAACAAATTAAAACTCTCGGGTTTGGCGGACATCATGGAAGAATTGTTTATTTCCGAAAATCTGGGAGTGCCAAAGCCTCACAAGGAATTCTTTGATGCCTGTTTTAGGAGGATTTCAGAAAAAAATCCCTGTTTTGATAAGGCAAAAACAATGATTATAGGTGATTCTTTAAGCAGTGATATTCAGGGAGGAATCAATGCAGGGATTGCAACCTGTTTGTTTTGTCCGGAAGTGGAAGCGGAGAAAGGCGGCAACGCTACATATAGGATTTCGTCTTTAGAGGAAATTTTTGAGGTGGTATAAATGGCGAAAAGTTCAAATCAAAAATTAAAAATGTTGTATATTCTGGAAATGCTCCAGAAGGAAACGGATGAGAATCATCTTGTTACCACG
>CAYRLN010000263.1:0-3160 GCA_964425065.1 uncultured Lachnospiraceae bacterium
CTCTGTTTATGGTATTTTCTTCTCTTTGATTTTTAACTTTGCGTATAGAAGTATTATGTCTGATGCCTATGAGAAACTGGAGAATTTTCTGAATGCATTCCGCCAGTATGCAATGCCTGTGGCAGCAACGGAAGACGAAAATATGGCGGCAATGCTTGTTTACCAGGCAAATATGAGTAATTCTTTGAAACAGATGCTTGAACTGATGAAGGGGAATGCGGCAGAGCAGACAGCAGGTGTTGAGCGTATCGTAAATCGCTTTATGGTTCAGATGGGTGATACACTGGGTACTACATTTGAAAAATTGGGTAATGATTTGAAGAAATCTTGTGATGCACAGGTCAATTTTGCCGTAAACAGCAGAGATATGATGAAGGCGGCGGCTGCGATGTTGGAATCCAACAAGGAAACGCAGGAAAGATTTGCGATGTTGGCAGAAAGCCAGTCGGCTTTTGCGAAAGAATTGCAGGCGCAAAAAAACGAAATTGAGGAAACCTGTGATGAAATCAGTAACCAGTTGTATGCCTTTGAACAGATGAGGAAGATGTATGAAAAATAAAAGAAAGAATAGGGAAGCGTTCGCAGAGCACAGTTTCTGGCAGTCCTATTCCGATATGATGGCAGCGTTGTTACTTATCTTTATTCTTATTATTGCGATTACACTGTCCATTTATAAACAGAAGACGACGGATTTGGAAGAAACCCGGTTAGAACTCAGTGCGGCGGAGCAACAATTGAATGCTACCATTATTGATTTGGAAAATTCAAAGATAGAACTTGAGAATTCCAGGGTTGAAATTGAGAATTCTAAAATCGAACTGGAAAAGTCCAATGCGGATTTAATGGCTTCGTTGGCAGAATTGAAAGAACTTTATGCGCAGGCAGCGTTAACACAGGATGAATTGAATAAAGCTTATTTAGAAATTGAAAACGCGCAAAACGAATTGGCGACTACAAAGAGTGAGTTGCAGGATATTGTAGGTATCCGTACCGATATTATCGGAGCTTTGCAGTCTACCTTTAACAATTCCAGTATGTATGTGGATGCCCAGACCGGTTCTATTGCTTTCTCATCAGATGTATTGTTTGCATTTGACAGTGCGGTGCTCAGTGCGGAAAGCCAGAAGACGTTGAAGGAAGTTATTCCCATGTATTTGGATGTTCTTTTGCAGGATCAGTACAGGGAATATATAGCGGAAATTATCATTGAGGGACATACGGATACAAATGGTACCTATAAGGCAAACATGCAGTTGTCCTATGACCGTGCCAGTGCAGTGGCAAATTTCTGCTTGGATGAAAAGAACGGACTGACGAAGTCTAAAATCGGACAGTTACAGGATCTTCTTACTGTAAATGGCCGTTCTTACAGCAACCCGATTTATGAAAAGGATGCCAATGGAAATCCTACGGAAAAGGTAGACATGGATGCCTCCAGACGAGTAGAAATTAAATTCCGTTTGAAGGAAGATGAGATGATAGAAAAAATTTCTCAAATACTGAATCAACAATAAGACAAAATTGGAAATTCTATTATGACAGAGATAACCCGGAAACAAAGAGATGAGCAGTTTGAACGCGCAAAAGAAAAAGTAATCGGAGTGCAGCGTCAACGCCAGGGGATTGGCACATTATCTGAAAAAACGACCCACGCAATTTTTAAAAATTTTTATGCGCCGGATGAGGATATGCATGAAATCCCTATCGAAAATTATGTGGCGGATATCTATACAGGCTCAGAGATTATTGAAATTCAAACCAGACAATTCAATAAAATGAGAGATAAACTGGCGGCTTTTTTGCCACTTTACCCGGTAACCATCGTACATCCCATTCCAAGAGAAAAATGGCTGTTTTGGATTGATGAGGATACCGGAGAATGTTCCAAAGGGAGAAAGTCACCCCGTAAGGGAACGGGCTATGAAGCCTTTGCAGAGTTATATAAAATCAAAATGTTTTTAAAAGATCCCAATCTTAGAATTAAACTGGTTCTTGTGGACATGGAGGAATATAAGATTCTAAACGGCTGGAGCAAAGATAAAAAGAAAGGCTCTACAAGATATGACAGGATTCCTTTAAAGATAGTAGAAGAAATAGAAATTGAATGCCTGCAAGACTATATGCAATTTATTCCTTATGATTTGCCGGAGCCTTTTACGGTAAAGACGTTTGCCAAAGCGGCAAAAGTAAATAACAAAAAAGCACAAGTGGTAATTAATATTTTGTACTATGTGGGAGTGATAGGGCGGATCGGTAAAGAAGGGAATGCTTTTCTTTACAGGGTAAGTGAATAAATTTGCAGGTTGGTAGGGCCACTTTGTGGCAATACCGTTTCAATGGTTCCAATCTACTATCGCGTTAGTGGGTGAGCAGTTTTACCTCTCGGGTGATTTCCGGATGACATAAGAAAAAACATCGAAATTGGTAAAGCCCAGTTCTTTTAAAAAGTCCCGGTTTTTGTCCAGATTTTCCGGCTTGTTAAAACGGGGAATAAGCGGAATGCGTATCAGAACCCTCTCGGAGTTTACATGCTCCCGGAGGGTTTTTAGGTTTTCAAGCAATTGTTCATTGCTGTGTCCGGTATAGGACTTGTAAATCTCCGGGTCCATATCTTTGATGTCTACAATATATTCGTCTACAACATCCAGTCCCTTTTTTAGTTGTGATAGAGGCACGTTTAGAGATGTTTCTACGGTAATCTTCCATTCCGAAGGGCAGATTTTGCGGAATTCCCGGATAAAATCCGTATGAAGCAGGGACTCTCCCCCACCGAATACAATACCGCCGCCGGTGGCAAGAAAGTAGAGATGGTCTATTTTGACTTTTTCCAACAATTCTTCGGGAGTTACGTTTGTATACTTGGTGTCCGGTGCCCAGGCATGAGGGTTAAGGCAGTATTTACATCTCAAGGGACAGCCGTGGGCACCTACCAAGGTAGTAACGCCCTTTCCATCAATGCCGATACGATGGCGATGA
Organism: uncultured Lachnospiraceae bacterium; assembly: GCA_964425065.1. Lineage (GTDB taxonomy): Bacteria > Bacillota > Clostridia > Lachnospirales > Lachnospiraceae > Acetatifactor. The sequence continues at coordinate 2,977 of CAYRLN010000263.1, forward strand.
ATGGAGATAAGGGGCAAGGTTACTCTATTCATTTAGGAACCTCCGTAGGTTCTTCAGAGGGAGCAATTGATATATCACCGGCAATTTCCCATTCTGTTTCCGGTTCTTCAAGTTCTCCTTTTATTTCAAGAACTGTTTCCGGGTCTGCGATTTCTCCTACCATTTCATACTCAATATCACCTGA
>CAYRLN010000264.1:0-3152 GCA_964425065.1 uncultured Lachnospiraceae bacterium
AGGTAATGGATTCGCCTGCTTCAAAAGCAATGAGAGAACCTTGTTTTCTGTATTGGATGTCGCCCTTGTAAGGCGCATAACCGTCAAAAACAGAGTTCATGATACCGTTACCTTTTGTGTCGGTCATAAATTCGCCCCGGTATCCGATCAGGCCGCGGGAGGGAATGGAAAACTCAAGTCTTGTGTATCCGCCGTTGGCAGTACCCATATTTTTCAGTTCCCCTTTCCGTTGGCTTAACTTTTCGATAACAGAACCGGAAAATTCTTCGGGGACATCAATGTAGGTCAGTTCCATAGGCTCCAGTTTTTGGCCGTTTTCATCGGATTTATACAAAACTTCAGCCTTGCTTACAGCGAATTCATATCCTTCACGGCGCATATTTTCGATTAGGACTGACAAGTGCAGTTCACCCCGTCCGGAAACCTTAAAGCAGTCGGCAGAATCGGTTTCTTCCACCCGTAAGGATACGTCCGTATTTAATTCCCGGAACAAGCGGTCTCTTAAATGCCGGCTGGTGACGTATTTGCCTTCCTGACCGGCTAAAGGAGAATCATTTACAATAAATTGCATTGCAATGGTAGGCTCGCTGATTTTCTGGAAAGGAATGGGAGTAATATTTTCAGGGGAGCAGAGGGTGTCACCAATATGGATATCCGTGATACCGGAAATGGCAACGATGGAGCCGATGCCTGCCTCGGTGACTTCCACTTTGTTTAAACCGTCAAATTCGTACAATTTGCTGATTTTTACTTTTTTCTTTTTCTCGGGATCGTGGGCGTTGCATACAATCACTTCCTGATTGACTTTGATGGTGCCGTTGTCCACCTTTCCCACGCCAATACGGCCTACATACTCATTGTAATCAATGGTACTGATGAGAACCTGCGTGGCTTCTTCCGGGTCTCCCTCAGGAGCGGGAATATGCTCAAGAATGGTGTCAAAGAGCGGTTTCATATCTTTGTTTTTTACCGTCAGGTTTAAGGTGGCACTTCCATTTTTTGCAGATGCGTAAACAATAGGACAGTCAAGCAGGGAGTCGTCCGCATCTAAATCCAGGAACAGTTCCAATACTTCGTCCACAACCCGCTCGGGATTAGCCTCGGGACGGTCAATTTTGTTGACACATAAAATTACGGGAAGTTTCAGTTCCAAAGCTTTTCGAAGTACAAACTTAGTTTGGGGCATGGCACCTTCAAAGGCATCCACTACCAGAATAACACCGTTTACCATTTTCAGAACTCGTTCTACTTCACCGCCAAAGTCGGCATGTCCCGGTGTATCAATAATGTTGATTTTTGTATCTTTATAAGTAACGGCTGTATTTTTAGCAAGTATGGTGATACCGCGTTCGCGTTCGATGTCCCCGCTGTCCATGACGCGTTCGGCAACATCCTGATTGGCGCGGAATACACCGCTTTGTTTCAAAAGCTCGTCGACCAATGTGGTTTTACCGTGGTCAACGTGAGCAATGATTGCTATGTTTCTCACATTTTCTCTTTTTTGCTTCATTGTTTTAACTCCTAAACATATGGTCCGCAAATGGCGGAAATAACGGGTTTTCTCAAACTTTTACAGTATAGCACTTTTTTTTGCAGGGTGCAACAGGAAAGAAGATGTCGAAGTGTGCGATGAAAAACAGTGTTAAAATTTGGCAATATGGTGTATAAATAGTATTGCATTACAGAATAGAAAATTCTTAAGTGTAAGAAGGGAGAACCAAAATGACAGATAAGGTTATTGAAAACAACCAAGTGACAATTATGGGAGAGATTGTAAGTGATTTTTCCTACAGCCATGAAATCTTCGGAGAAGGATTTTACATGGTAGACGTAAGGGTACAAAGACTCAGTGACAGTTCAGATATTCTGCCGCTGATGATATCCGAAAGATTGATTGATGTTACCGCAGATTACAAAGGATGCTTTGTGGCAGTAAACGGACAGTTCCGCTCTTATAACCGCCATGAAGAGAGAAAGAACAAGTTAGTGCTTTCTGTATTCGCCAGAGAAATTTTCTTCGTGGATGAAATGGAAGAAAGTGCGAAAACAAACCAGATTTATCTGGATGGATATTTGTGCAAAGAGCCTGTTTACAGAAAGACACCCTTGGGAAGAGAGATTGCGGATCTTTTGATTGCGGTAAACCGTCCATATGGAAAATCCGATTACATTCCATGCATCTACTGGGGACGCAATGCAAGATATGCCAGCAATTTTAAAGTGGGTGAAAGATGTGGAATCTGGGGCAGAATCCAGAGCAGGGATTATGTGAAAAAGATTGATGACGAGCATGCCGAAAAGAAGGTTGCCTATGAGGTGTCGGTAAGTAAACTTGAAATATATGATAACGAGGAATGACATGAAAAAGGGGACAATACATATTTATGTCCCGGAGAAGGATGGTTCTGATACGGGAGCATTTGGCAGGGCGTTTCTCGAAGCGGCAGAAGGCAGGAAGGTTGTTGTTATTCAATTTATTGACGGCAAACTGAGTGTCAAATCTGAATTTCTTAAGAAACTGGAACCGGAACTGAAATTGTTTTCCTTTGAAAATATCAGGAATGGAATGAATTATGCCAGAAAGGTTTTGGCCACGGAAGAATGTGATCTCTTAATATTGACCGACATACTGGAAATGGTAGATTCCGGAAGGATTACAGTGGATGATTTGAGAAATATTTTAAATGCTCAGGGCGAAACCGATATTATTCTTACGGGGCAGTCGCCGGATGCGGAAATTTCTTCTTTTGCAGAAAAAGTGTATCGATTTGTCTGTTGACAGTCTTTCAATGCAGTGTTATGATATCAGCAGAAACAATATAAAGTGAGGTAGAGGTTGCGTGTTTCAATAGTAGTCCTTTTGATGTGACAGGCACAATTGAGAGAGGATGAAAGGGGAAGACGCCGAAAGAGGAGACGGCCTGAAAGTCAAGTCTTGGGCATACAGCGAATAACTGTATGACTGTCATCTAATTTTAGATGGGGCGCTATCAAAGTCAAGGACATAAATACATGCCGGCCCATACTATCTATGTGCCGGCGTTTTCTTTGAACGTTCTACGAAATCAGAACTGCCAGAAAAGGAGGATATAATATGTCAGTTTTTAAAGGCGCAGGCGTTGCGATTGTAACACCTATGAAAGCAAATGGTG
>CAYRLN010000265.1:0-3152 GCA_964425065.1 uncultured Lachnospiraceae bacterium
CAACAAGTACGAATGCTGTGAGCAGAGAAAGAAGTTTTTTCTTTTTCATTTTTTTCCCTCCAAAAATATTTTTTATTATTAAGCGTTTCACGCAATAATAACCATAATAAGATAAGTTGATAAGTTACTCTTTTACACCGCCCATATTTACGCCCTTAGCAAAATACTTCTGAATGAAGGGGTAAATAATAAGTACGGGAATGATGGAACATACAATCAAAGCATAAATAACGGAGTCTGCTGCATATGCCTCGTTCCAACCGGTCATTATATCCGGATCCTGGAACTCCTCCAGTTTCAGACGGATGAATACCTGCAGGGGATGCTCATTCAAGTTGCTGATCATCTGTCTTGCCCAGAAATAACCATTCCATCTGGAAATCGCAAAGAACAGTGCAACTGTTGCAATGGTTGATTTGCTCATCGGGATATACACACGGGTAAGAACCTGTAACTCAGTCGCGCCGTCTACGATAGCTGCTTCTTCAATTTCGGAAGGTACGCCTTCAAATGCATTACGAAGCAAGATAATATTCATAGCCGCCATACCCATGGCAATAACAACCAGCCACTTGTCGTCCGTGATACCCACTGCATTAAATACTTCTTTTGTGTTTAAGTAGTTTAAATACTGGGGTACCAGACCTGCCGAGAACCACATGGTAAACACCAGGAAGAAGTTGAATCCTTTGCGGAACAACAATCTCTTTTTAGAAAGAGCGTAACCACCGAGGATAGAGACAAGCATCGACCAAATGGTACCATAAAATGTGATAAACAATGTGTTTGTGTATGAGTTCCAGAACATGTTGTTATTGAACATGTTTGCGAAAGCTTCAAACTGAATATCTTTCGGGAACAGTACAATCTGTCCGTATTCTACCGCTTCTCTGCCACTGACCGCTGCGGAAATCGCGTACAGGAAAGGGTACAAACAGCAGATGGCAAATATTGTCAGGAACACATAACTGATAATCTTAAATATAAGTTCAGATACTTCAAGTTTTCTTTTCATTTCAGAAGTACCTCCTTAGTATAATGAAACATTTGATGCTTTGCGGGCAATCGTGTTTGCACCGATAACCAAAAGCATACCAACGATGTTGTTTAACATTTCCGCCGAGGACGCGATGCCCACCAGGCCGTCCGCAATACCGTAACGTTGTGCAAATGTGGAAACAACATCTGCCGTCACATAAGTGTTGGGATTATAGAGCAGCAATACTTTTTCGTATCCGACATTAAGCAGGGAACCGATACGGTTAATCAACATGATTACGATTGTAGATAAGATAGAAGGAAGTACTACATATCTCATCTGAGCCATCTTGCCGGCACCGTCAATCTGTGCTGCTTCATAACTTGTAAGGGAAATCGCAATAATCGCTGCAAAGAATACGATACTGTCGTAACCTGCGCCCTCCCAAATACCACTAATCTGATAAATTCCTCTGAAGAAAGTAGGATTATTCAACAGACCGGCATTACCAACTTCGGTGCTAATCAGTCCCAGATTCACAAGCATCTTGGAAATAACACCCATCTCCATTCCTGCCAAAGGGGAAGCCTGACGAACCAACATGGTTACCAGGGATGTCATTACTACGGTTGACATGAACTTAGGCAGGTATGTAATAACCTGATAAATGCTTCTTGCAATGTTTGAACGGATTTCGTTGAAAAACAATGCAACGATAATCGGCATCGGGAAACCGAAACACAAGCCGTAGAAACTGAGCAGGAATGTGTTACGGAATGCTCTCCAGAATTCTGTCGAGAGAGAAGTTTTTCCCGCAAACAATTCTTTAAAATATGAGAATCCCGCGTACAACTGATCCGCTACCGGCAATGTGGAATCATCCACCTTGAAGCATCCCAGTAATTCGTACATAGGGAAGTATCTCCAAAAAAGGAATACAAGTAACATGGGCAGGAGCATAACATACAAACGCCAGTCTTTCAGAATGGTCCGTCCCACATTCAGCCAATAATGCTTCTCGACGTCATCCCTGACAATCTGTTCCGCATCCTCTCTATATTTTCCCGTGCTCTCATCATATACGAGATAATCGGCAGCTTTCGCTCTCATAATCATTTCCTCCGTTTTTTGAACGTATGCTAACATGTAAATGTGTTTTTGTCAGTTAATAATCTTCTTCCGGTCCATAAGAGTTCTCTTCCTCTTTCCTCTCTTCTTCCAACCGGAGAAGATAAGATTTCTGATCCTCTATCATGCCGTCTACTTTGCGGAGTAGCACTACGATTACTTCCGCGAATAAAAGAGTAATAATGTCTGTGGTCAGGTAAACCACCAACGCCATCAGGTCTCCTCCGAACAGAAGGGACACCAGCCATCTTCCTGCACCCATTCCCAAATATGCCACCAATACAAAGAGCATCAGTCTGGGAACACTGTTTCTGATTTTTTCCTTGCCCCACCACTTGATGATAAGCAGTGCAGCGAGTGCGCCCAAATTTCCCAGGCAGTAGATTCCGTACTGTTCCAGGCTCGCCCCGGACGCCGTGCAGAACACGAAGCCGCCCACCAGCGCATTGATTGCTGCGTATCCGCTCCAACGCATCATCGCGACACATATCATTGCAAGACTGATTGAGATTGCAACCGGCTGGGCGTAAAACCATTTGTTGGTTGCAAAGGTGGTAATGGTTTCAAACACCACCACAAGAACCGCTAAGATTGTAAGGTCTATATTACGATATTGTTTAAATGTAATCGGTTTCATAATTTCTTTACTTTTTCCGTATAACTACAAAGTTCCATGTGTAACTATTTTACATCACACGCTTATTTTTTTCCTTGATTTTTTTGACCATGTCTTGTTAATATCTTAATTTTTTTGATATTTTGTAACTTGTTACACTGAAGTTATAAGTCTTCGTTTATCCAACTCAGCAAAAATAGGAATCCAGTTCAAAATAGGGATCCAGATATTCCCTTGTATTCAGGCACATTTCTTTAAACAATTCCTTGGATTCATGCATGGTTAAGCAGTTACATAAAGGCTGATTTACAAAGGCCTGATATATCTTTTCCAGATTCCTTTCCTTAATGCCTTCGTAGGTATTATCAATGTTCACGCAACAACGGTATACCAGATTACCGGCTCCGGCAGGCAAAGGTTTTGAAACAA
>CAYRLN010000266.1:0-3151 GCA_964425065.1 uncultured Lachnospiraceae bacterium
CCTTAATTCCGGGACCACCGTAGTTATCCAAATCAAAGTGTGAATCTGCCACTGCAATAATGTTTACGTTACGATAGAGACCACCGTAGAAGGTGAAGTCTGCCATCTGAGGGTACACATAATCGTTTGCAGCGTTGTCCACTGCAACCACAATCAGGTTTTTGTCTTCCAAAGCGTCTGTCATATTTACACGCCAGGTAGAATAACCGCCGTCATGATGTGCCAGTTTCTTTCCGTTAACATATACGTCTGCGGAAGAGTTTGCGCCACACAGTTCCAAATAGTACTGTGAAGCCTGCGGCAAATCATACTTTGACAACTCTTTTACGTAGTAACAGGTTCCGCGGTAGTAATCGTTATCGCCGTCCTGTCCATCAATATTATTCCAGCTGTGAGGGAGTGTTACCCACTCCCATCTCTCCGGCATTGTTGCCGGCACAGCATCAGCATTCTTCGTAAAAGCCCATTTTGTGTTAAAATTTATAACATTTCTCATACTTACTTATTCACCTCAAAACAATCCAGTCACTTATTCCGCTGCAACTTTTCTTGCTGCCAATTCTTCGTTCATAGTAGCAAGTGTCTTCTTGTCCAAATTATAGATTACGCCAAGACCGATAAACTGAACAACTGCGCTGAAAAGGTACAAACCTGCTACCAACCAACACATGTTGTAAGCAGTAGCTGCAGACTGCGCACCTACACCCAGTTCAGCGTTGTAACCTAAGATTCCCATAACCAGCAGAACTACGGAAGGTCCAACACCCTGAGCCAGTTTACGGAAGAATGAGTGCAGGGAGTAAACAGTACCCTCTTCTCTCTTTCCGGTCTTCCACTCGTTGTAATCGATTGCATCTGCCATCAGCGCCCAAGATACGCAAGTGTAAATACCCATACCTAAGCCAAAAACAACCAGTGCAAACATATATACCACAAGTGCTGTTCCCTTGTTAGAAATCATAGGGAATACGAGCATCAACAAACCGCCAATCAATGATACGATACATCCTGCAACAGAAGCTTCCTTCTTACCAAACTTACCAACAATTTTCTTAATGAAAGGCATGAACAGGAACATAGGAAGGAAACCAACCATCGATACAACACCTGAAAGCTGAGCCTGACCAAAGTAAATTGCGAACATAACGGATGTTGCTGTCGAAGCAGACTGCATACCAAGGAACATACCCATCGCTGCAAGAGTTGCTCCAACTGCGGGACGGTTCTTCATGAAGTTACCAAAAGCCTTAACAACATTGAACTTCTCGCTCTCATTTGTCTTAACAGAATTTTCATCCACACGGATTGTAATCTTTTTAATCATAAACATAAATGCTACAAACCCAAGCACACCCATCAAAAGTGCTGCAATAAACACTCTCTCACCAATGAGATTCTGAACCTGCTCACCGGTCTCAGGGTTCAGTACAGGATTACCATCTGCGTCAACCACCTTCTCCCAAATGATAAAAGGAAGAATCATGCTAGGCAACATATTACCAATCATGGAACCTACACTTCTCCATGTAGAAAGCTGTGCTCTCTCGCCGGGATCTTCTGTTACCAGAGACAACATGGAACCGTAAGGAACGTTTGCAACAGTGTAGCAAGCATCCCAGATTACGTAGCCAACGATAAATACGATTGCCTTAATCAGAACAGATGCATTGGGAACAGGAATAAATACCAGCGCACCTGCTACCAACAGACCACAAGCACCGATAAAGATATAAGTCTTAAACTTACCCATCTTGTACTGTCTTCTGTCCGCGTCGATCATGGATCCAATCAAAGGATCGTTAATGGCATCCCAAATCTGTACTGCCAAAAGCAGAATTGAAAGCAAGCCTGTTTCCATCATCATATAAACAAGCCAGAAAGTCTGAACTGTTCCCTTTAGAGAAAAGCTCATGTTACATCCGAAATCACCTGCGGCATACGCAACTCTGTCGATTAAGCCAAAAGGTTTTACTTCTTTTTTTGTGTTCATAATTAACCCTCTCTTCTTTGTGTAATAATAACAATAGTTACTTGTTGAACTCATTTTAACAATTTTTTAATAAATTCCGTGAGTAATTTTTTTAGATATATTCGTACATTTTTTACTACCCATTGATTTTTCCTAAAAATTATACGATAATGGATAAATAAATTACGATTCACTAAGAGAGGGCTGTTTATGTTTTACGATGCAGAATTATCTTTCGTACAATCCTATCTGAAACATTGCCATATACAGAGTCTGCTGCTGACAGAAGATTGTACTTTCCTGGAACAAATAGATTTGGGTCTGCGCCGGTTGCTTGGACTACAAAACGAATACGATAAGTTATATACATTCATAAGCAAGCAGGTACAACCAAACCGCATATACAGAATAGTTGACAGTTTTTTTTGCAACTATTTCTTCCTTTCTCTTCCGGACGCACCGGAACCGATTACAATGGTTGTCGGTCCTTTTTTGATGCAAAACCCCGCCGAAACCACACTCTTGGAACTGGGAGAAAGATATTCTATTCCGCCGCATGCCTTTCCGGCGTTTGAAAAATTTTTCTCTTCCCTCCCCACACTGACCGATGATGCAAACCTTCTTACATTGGTTCACACCTTCGGAGAAAAAATTTGGGGGGACGCCAATCATTTTTCCATGGATTCCTTTGAGCACGGCCTTTTGGACCACTACACTCCTGCCACCTTATCACCTGATTTTTCCGAGTTAGATGACAAAACTCTCAGTATGCAGACCTTGGAGGCCCGCTATGCCGTAGAAAATGAACTTCTCCACGCCGTTTCCCAGGGGCAAACCCACAAGGCAGAAGTAATTTTAAGCAGCATGGGTGCCGGGACCATGGAGCGTCGCACACAGGATCCTTTAAGAAATTTCAAAAATTACTCTATTATAATGAATACCTTACTGCGCAAAGCTGTCGAAAACGGTTCCGTACATCCCTACCACATAGACAAGCTTTCCTCCGATTTTGCCCGCAAAATCGAACTCACCTCCACTGTTGATGCCTGCCTGAAATTGCAAAAAGAAATGATACGAAAATACTGCCTGCTGGTAAAAAACCATTCCATGAAGGGCTATTCCTTATTGGTGCAAAAGGTTATCACACGTATTGACTCTGATTTGACAGCCGATCTCAGTCTG
>CAYRLN010000267.1:0-3124 GCA_964425065.1 uncultured Lachnospiraceae bacterium
CGCTTCTTCTCCCACTTCTATAAAAGTGTCAGCCCTAAAATCATTCATCGCTGCATTTAGTCCCCATTCTGTTGCAGAGGGAACTTCCATGAAAAGCAATTCCTTCAGAGGCTTCACATCAGGTCTACGCTGAAACAACCTTACCGCGGCCTGACATGCTAGGGAAGTATGCAGATGATCATTATTCAAATCGCTGGGGTGATGAGTAATCACCACATCCGCTCCCGACTCCACGATTGCTTTCTCAATAAACTGAACCAGTTCCAAATGGGGCACTGTATTCAATTTAATGTTTGGAAATTCTCCCAGAAATGTCTTTTTCACGCCGAGCATGTCCAAACAAGAACTGGTATCCGCTTCCAATTCTTGATCAGAAGGACGATAATTTCTCGCAGCCGCCTGACCGGACATAATACATACATTTACTTCTTCTCCCTGATTCGAAAGGCGATACATGGTTGCCCCCGCTCCCAGCACTTCATCATCGGGATGGGCAACTACAACTAAATATGACATTTCCGTTTCTCCTTAATTAATCTTCCTTCGGCACATAAGTGGGTACCATCTCCTGCACCCATTTCTTGATATCTGTGGGTTCATTCTCCACATATGCCTTCAGATTTTCTAACTGCATCATAAATTTATCTTCATCAAACTTAATCGGCTTACCAATACTAATCATCTTGTTTGCGGTTTCCTGCATACCCTCTTCTGCCATCAGTCTTTCCTCAAACAGCTTTTCTCCGGGTCGAAGTCCCGTAAACTTAATCTCTATATCTTCTCCCACTCTATAACCGGACAGTTTTATCAGGTTCTTGGCCAAATCCACAATTCGGACCGGTTCCCCCATATCAAGTACAAATATCTCTCCGCCCTTGGCATAGGCTCCCGCCTGCAACACCAAGGAAACCGCTTCGGGAATCGTCATAAAGTATCTTATGATATTAGGGTCTGTCACTGTAACAGGGCCACCTTCTGCTATCTGTTTTTTAAACAAAGGAATGACGCTTCCGTTACTGCCCAGCACATTTCCGAAACGCACAGCTACAAACTCTGTTCTTGAGCGGTTGTTATAGGTCTGAATAATCATCTCGCAAATACGCTTGGTAGCACCCATGATATTTGTGGGATTTACCGCCTTATCCGTAGAAATCAGCACAAAGCGTTTTACCTTCCATTTATCTGCTGCCTGTACCACCTTCCAGGTACCCAGCACATTGTTTTTCACCGCCTCATTAGGGCTTGTCTCCATCAGGGGCACATGTTTGTGTGCCGCTGCATGATACACGATATCCGGTCTGTATGTTTCAAAGATTTGATCCATACGGCTGGTATTGCGCACAGACGCGATAAGCACGTCCAGATTCAGTTTGGGATACTTGCGGATTAACTCCTGCTGAATCTCATAGGCGTTGTTTTCATAAATATCAACAATAACAAGCCTCTTGGGACGATGGGCTGCTATCTGTCTGCAAAGTTCACTACCGATAGAACCACCGCCGCCGGTAACCAGCACTACCTTACCGCTGACATAATCGATGATTTCTTCCGTATTAATTCGCACCTGCTCTCTGCCCAGCAAATCTTCGATTTCCACATCCCGCAATTTCGAGACGGACACTTCCCCATTAATCAACTGATATGTTCCCGGAATCGTTCGAAGTTTACAACCCGTCTCTTTACAAATATCCAATATTTCTTTTCGCACACCATTTCCTGCAGAGGGAATGGCAAAGATAATCTCATCGATATTATATTGGGATACTGCATCCGGAATCGCTTCTCTTCCTCCTATAATGGGCACTCCACGGAAGAATTGACCCTTGCTTCCCATTCGGTCGTCAATAATACATCTTACTTTCATGTTGACGTAGGAACTGCTTTCAATCTCCTTCATAATCATGCTGGCTGCAGCGCCTGCGCCAATGAGCATCACATTTATCCGGTTCTTTCCTCCGAAAAGGTCACTTCTCTTTGAATTGATTGCACGGAGAAGCCGATACCCGAAACGGACACCGCAAGTCATCATAAACAGGAAGAACCAAAATAAAATATAGTAACTTTTCGGCATCTTTACTTCCCAAAAATAGCAAAGAAGCACCTGCCCCAGCGCCGTACAACTGCTGGCAAGGGCGATGTTTATGAGCTCCGTGGCACTGGCATAGCGCCACACGCTCTTATAAAGTCTCCAGACAAAATAAAAAAACAACGTAAGCAATATAACCCATGGCAATATTTTCTCGTAAGCCACCATGTACTGCTGCGGAATAGCACTGAAACTAAACTCAAAGCGGATATAAATCGCCCCAAAAGATGCCACCAGCACGGATAAGATATCCATGATAAGCAGACCGATAATCCGATTAATTGGTATTTGCAACAAGCTGCTCGCGCTCTTTTTCATCTTTCTTTCCTTTCTCTTTTACACTCTTTGGTTCATCTCTATGACATGCCACACGAAATGCCACAAATAATAACGTAAGTGGTATCTGTCCGTATACCCAGCTCATTTCAAACATAGCAAAAGAAAGTATCAGTATCAGTATTCCCGCCACAATAAACAGGCGATAGTACACCGTCCCCTGCCTATGTGTGATTAACCCTTTCACAACAGAAAAGATTGTCAACACCAGCATCGCCGCGAACAAAATTCCCACTATAATTCCGTGGTCAAACGTAAACTGTAGCCAAATATTATGGGCATGGGGAGCATTGTACTTACTTGTTATCCATACTCCATGTTCAGCTGCCGTGTGCCCTTTTAAGTTCAAATGATTCCAATAAAATTTATATATAGCAGCACGAACCTTGATTGAGTCATCCCCATCTAAAACATTATCCAGCATCGGATACGTATCTGCCGTCCCGCGCAAGTCCTCCGGAATCTCTGCCTTTTCCGCTTCTTGTCCTACATTTTCGGATGCCTGCACCTGCAAAGTAGGCAATATCATATTTCCAATTTTGTCGGCGCCACCGGAAAATAAATCCTTTAGCACTGAAATTCGCCCAAAGGCAGCCTCCATCATTTCATCATATTCCGTATACTTCTCCGAATCAATTGCCTCATCCACCTGTACCTTTATATCCGGGTTTTCCCCTATGAAATAAACAGGACTATTGGTAT
>CAYRLN010000268.1:0-3122 GCA_964425065.1 uncultured Lachnospiraceae bacterium
GGTATAATGTATGCGTATTGGATTTGACAACGAAAAGTATCTGAAAATGCAGTCCGAGCACATCATGGAACGCATCGCTAAGTTCGACAATAAACTTTACCTGGAATTCGGTGGTAAGTTGTTTGATGATTTCCATGCTTCCCGTGTTCTTCCCGGATTTGCAGCAGACAGTAAATTACAAATGCTGATGCAGCTTGCAGACCAGGCAGAAATTGTTATGGTCGTAAGTGCCGACGACATCGAGAAAAACAAAGTCCGTGAGGATTTGGGAATTACTTATGATAATGACGTAGTCAGACTGATTAATGAATTTACTTCCAGAGGCCTTTATGTCGGCAGTGTTGTTCTCACAAAATACGCAGCACAGAGAAGTGCCGTTCACTTCCAGAAACGGTTGGAAACCCTGGGTATTAAGGTGTATCATCACTACCTGATTCCCGGATATCCTGCCAACGTTTCTACGATTGTCAGCGAAGAAGGCTATGGAAAAAATGATTATATCGAGACCACCAGACCGCTCGTAGTGGTGACGGCTCCCGGTCCCGGCAGCGGAAAAATGAGCACCTGTCTCTCCCAGCTTTACCACGAACACAAACGTGGCATTTGCGCCGGATACGCAAAATACGAGACATTCCCTATTTGGAATCTCCCCCTTGACCATCCGGTCAACTTAGCATACGAGGCAGCTACCGCAGACTTAAATGATGTCAATATGATTGACCCCTTTCATTTGAGAGCCTATGGTGTTACCACCGTCAATTACAACCGCGACGTCGAAATTTTCCCTGTATTAAATACAATGTTTATGAAAATATTTGGTGAAAGTCCTTATGCTTCACCTACCGATATGGGCGTTAACATGGCAGGAAATTGTATCGTAGATAATGAGGCCTGCCGCGATGCCTCCAACCAGGAAATCATCCGTAGATATTATCAGGCACTTGAGGGTGTGGCAAGAGGAACCCGCAGCGCCGAAGAGGTAGGAAAAATCGATTTGCTCTTAAGCAAACAGGGCCTTACCGTAACCGACCGCAAAGTTGTGGGCGCCGCCCGTCTTAAGGAAGCGGCCACAAATGGTCCCGCGGTAGCAATTGAGTTGCCCGACGGCAAAATTATTACCGGAAAAACCGGGGATTTGCTGGGCGCAAGTGCTGCAGCCTTAGTGAATGCTTTGAAGGAGCTTGCCGGAATTTCCCACGAACTTCCCGTTCTCTCTCCCAGCGCCATCGCACCGATTCAGACTCTGAAAACCGAGTATTTGGGAAGCAAGAATCCCTTGCTCCACACAGACGAGGTTTTGATAGCCCTTTCTGCAACAGCTGCAGAAAATGAGAGTTCGGCCTTAGCCCTGAAGCAATTACCCAAATTAAAAGGCAGTCAGGTACATTCCACGGTTCTGTTGTCTTCCGTTGACCGTAAAACCTTTAAGAAATTGGTTTGTGATTTGACTTGCGAACCCAAAACATGTTAATTAAGTATTCTTATTGCTAATACAAACAACAGCAAAACAGGCAGGAGTTTTCGCTCCTGCCTGTTTTTATCTCAGATTTCACTTAATCTCTAAGACTCTTTATTTTTTCTTGCGTTTTACGATCACAACGCCTGCTACTGCTACTGCAATCACGACTACCGCTGCTACGGCTACGATAGGCCAAGGATTTGTCTTCTTCACAGAAGTGGGTGAGGATACATCTTTCGCATCTCCACTCTCAGAATCCTGTGTGGATTCTGAAGATTCCTCGCTCTTCTCTTCGGAAGAATCAAGTTTTACATCACTGTCTTCTTTCTCATCATCCTTTTCATCTGCCTTGTCATCCGTCTTAGTGGTTTCTGTGGTTTCAGGAACCCAATCAGGATCCACCATGGTGTAATCTACAAATGCCCAGTAGGAAGGTTTTACTTTGTAGTTGGAGTCAAAGAGCAAAGGACACTGATCCATCTCAATTTCGGAACCGCCGCCAATAGAGGATGCGCTCTGCAACCAGGAGTACTGGTCAACTGTTCCCCAAACGGTAAGTCCGGTAATCTCGATGCCCTCTTCTGCATCCAGTTTCTGGAGCAGCAGGTACAACTCATGATAGCGCTCAGCCTGTGCCAGGTATTCATCCTGAAGACCTTTTTCGCTGGAGATATCTCCGCTTGCCTTAAAGTCAAGCTCGGTATATTGAACTGCTCCAACTACTTCCGCATAAGCGCGGATTGCACTTTCAATAGACTTATTGGAAGGATTGAACAGGTTGTAGTGACCCTGCATACCCATTGCGTCAATTCTGGTTCCTTCTGCTGCAAGTACATCTTTCAGCAGTGCCACAATGCCCATAACCTTTTTGCTGTCTGCATCATTGTAATCATTGTAGTACAATTCTACATCTGCAGGAGCATATTTGTTTGCATACTGGAATGCCTTAATAATATACTCATTGCTCTGGTATACTGCCCACCAGCTGGAGTTCTTGCTGTGTGTATCTGCGCTGGCTGCCTCAGTGGAAGAAATCTTGTCGGTACGGTATCCGTTACCGCCATCGCCAACCGCTTCGTTTACAACATCCCAGCCATAGAACATATCCTTGTATTCACTGTCTTCACCTGTGAAATGCTCAAGTACAGTCTTGATGTACCATTCCAGACGAAGGTTCATTACTTCAGGTGTTACGTAGTTTTCGGAACCGTCTGCGTTCTGTCCTACCACATAATTCTCACGGAAGAACCACTCCGGAGTCTGCGCATGCCATACGAGCACATGACCTCTTACCTTGATAATTTCATCCGGATGTGACTCATTCCACTTCTTAATCTGATCCAGAATCATTTCCGCACGGGAGAAATCCAACGTGGGAACTTCCAGTTCCTGACCGTTAAAGGTAATTGTCTGAAGTTTTGTATGCTGACTATTGCTGTATCCAAACAATGCATCCGGTTTTAATTCGTTGCCGATTGTCAATGCATTAAAATGTTTATTTACAAGCATTTCAACACCGATATCATCGATTTCATCACCGGTAACTGCAGAACCTACGATGAAGTCATCACCGAATACGTCTGTGATAGCATCCTTCAGTGCAGGTACGTCTTCATCAATTGAAGGGGGATCCGGAACATATTTTTCCATAACCACTGCTGTT
>CAYRLN010000269.1:0-3093 GCA_964425065.1 uncultured Lachnospiraceae bacterium
GCACCCACAGCAACTTGCGTTGCTGTGGGTCGTGGCATTCGCCACATATATCTTCGCACGGATATGTCTGTTTGTGAGCAAGCTCACACAGACTATCAGCACGCAAACTGTGCCATATATAACTCGTAGTAGGCGCCTTTTTTTGCGATGAGTTCTTTGGCGGTGCCGGATTCCACGATGCCGCGATCGTCAATGTAGAAGATGCGGTCAGCTTTCTGGATGGTGGATAAGCGGTGGGCAATAACAAAGGAGGTTCTGCCTGCAAGCAGGGATTCGATACCTCTCTGAACCATAAGTTCTGTCTTTGTGTCGATGCTGGAAGTGGCCTCATCCAAAATCAGGATGCTGGGCATGGATACAAAGGTGCGGGCGAAGGCCAACAGCTGTTTCTGGCCGATGGAAAGACCGCCGCCTCGTTCGCTGAGTTCGGTGTCATAGCCTTTTTCCAGTTTCATGATGAAGTCGTGGGCGCCGACAGCTTTTGCTGCGGCAATGATTTCCTCATCTGTGGCATCCAGTTTTCCGTAGCGGATGTTTTCTTTGATGCTGCCGGAGAAGAGGAAGTTATCCTGGGTCATAACACCCAGCTGGCTGCGCAAACTTTCCAGCGCAATGTCCTGAACGTTTACTCCGTCAATCAAAACTTCGCCGCCTGTCACATCATAGAAACGGCTGATTAAGTTTACGATGGTTGTTTTACCTGCACCGGTGGGACCGACCAAAGCAATGGTTTCGCCGGGAGTGATATCAAAATTTACATTTTCAAGTACTTTAATGTCCGGTGCGTCTTTGTAAGCGAAAGTAACGTTCTTAAAGGTTACCCGGCCTTTGATGTCGGGAAGTTCAATTACGCCTTCTTTGTCTGCGATAGCAGAGGGGGTATCCATAACCTCAAAAACACGTTCCGCAGCCGCAATGTTGGTAATAATCTGGTTGTAAAAGTTACTTAAGTTCATAATAGGTCTCCAGAACATACCCACATAGGAACCGAAGGCAATCAGTGTGCCTACAGATACCTCATCGGGACCGAGTAAGACAATACCGGTGTAGTAAAGGGCTGCGCTTCCGATACCCCAGCAAAGATCAATGACAGGACCAAAAGCGTCATTTAATCTGACCGCATTTCGGAAAGATTTTTGATGCTCGGTAACAAGAGTTTCAAAAGTACCCATGGTTTCGTTTTCAGCGTTGAAGCTGTGAATGACACGGATACCGGAGATATCCTCGTGGATAAATGCGTTTAAGTTGGAAGATTTCTTACGGAAAATCTGCCAGCGCTTATGGGAATATATTTGAATAATCCATAATCCCAAAAGCAGAAGAGGTAAGCTGCTTAAGGATGCAAGTGCAAGAATCGGATTCTTAACAAACATGATTGCAAGCACGGCGCAAATGGTAAAAAAGTCGGGGAGCAGAGTAGTAACACAGTTTTCCAGCACGTTTTTCAGTGAGTTGATATCACCAATAATACGGGACAAAATCTTACCTGTGGGACGGCTGTCAAAAAAGTGGAAATCCAGTGTCTGGATATGGGTATAAAGCTCCTGACGTATGGTAAGCAGTATGCCGTTACAAACCTTTGCCATAACAAGCATACGAAGTTTAACCAGTAAAATCATGATGATATTTATTACTACGGCAGCCAAAAGCAAAATAGCCAGTCCCTTGAAATTTCCCAAAGTAATATAATCATCAATGGCGGATTCCATGATTAAGGGATTGATTAGAGAAACAAATACGCAGTAGCCCATAATCAAAAGTACGCCGAAAATTGTTTTTTTGTAAGAGAGCAGATAGGAGAACAGTCGCAGAAGTGTCTGCATTTTACCGGCTTCTACATGCTGCTCATCATCTTTAAAGGAATTGATAGCCATAAATTATGCCTCCTTTTCTACTAAGAATTCACCGTACTGTGCCATGTAGGTCTCGTAGTACAGGCCTTTCTGTTTCAAAAGTTCTTCGTGTGTGCCACGCTCTGCAATACGTCCGTCCTCTAAAAAGATGATTTCATTTGCATGGCGCACTGCGCTGATACGGTGAGCAATAATAATTTTAGTTGTGTCATTTAAATTGTTTAATGTCTGCTGAATCAGGTGTTCCGTTTCCATATCCAGAGCGGAAGTGGAGTCGTCCATAATCAAAATTGGATTTTTCTTGGACAGTGCACGGGCGATGCTGATTCGTTGTTTTTGTCCGCCGGAAAGGCCTACGCCGCGTTCGCCGATGACAGTGTCATAGGTTTCGATCAGTTTTTCAATAAACTCGCTGGCTTGGGCGTCCTTAGCAGACTGTTCCACAGTTTCCCTGCTCGTAGTATCGTGTTTACCCAGACGGATATTCTCATCGATGCTGTCGGAGAACAGGAAGACGTCCTGCATTACGGTTGAGATGCTGCCGCGAAGCTGCTTGAGGGAAAGGTTTTTAATGTCCTCCCCGTCCAAGCGTATTGTTCCGGCTGTGCTGTCATAATGACGCTGTAAAAGATGGATAACAGATGTCTTGCCGGAACCGGTGGCACCCATGATGCCCAAGGTTTCCCCTGCTTTTAATTCAAAGGAGATATCAGAAAGAATCTTGCGGTCTCCTTTTTCGAAGGAAACATGTTCAAATGTGACGGCTCCTTTTACTTCCGGAAGCAAAACGGGATTTTCCGGGTCCACAACCGTGGGAACCTCATCGTAAATTTTCTTCAATTTCTTGTTGGAAGCAATAGCAGCGGAAAAACTGTTTGCCAGCCAGCCGACCATTTCCATAGGCCACACGATGTTGTTGGAATATTCCACGAAGGCACCCAGGGAACCCAGTGAAAAGTCATCATAGATTACGAAATAGCCACCCAGCAGAAGAACTATCAGGGGAAGCAATTTGGTAATCAGGGAAAACAGTGGGTGATATTTTACAAAAACTTTGGATTGCTGCATATTCAGCTCGTAGTATCTTTGGTTGTGGGAGAGAAACTTGGTAATTTCATGTTTCTCTCTGGAAAAGGATTTAACGATACGCACGCCGGCAAGATTCTCTTCGGCTACGGTGTTTAATTTTGCGTTTTCTTCACTGATATCGTCGTAAACCTTATCCAGTTTCTTTTCCAGA
>CAYRLN010000270.1:0-2128 GCA_964425065.1 uncultured Lachnospiraceae bacterium
AAAGTGTGTAAATCATGTGTAAGTCAGTTAACGGCTTGCAGCTTTGCGGAACGCCTTTTCTGCGGCTTCATAGTTGGAGTGGGTGTAGATATTCATGGTAGTTCCGGCATCCGAATGACCCATCAGATATTGCAGTTCCTTCAAGCGCACATCCTGTTGTGCCATGTTCGTGCAAAAGGTATGTCGCAAAACATGGGGTGTTACCTTAATCTTGTCAACATGGGTCTGGTTGTACTTGTCTACCATTCGCTTCATAGCGTGTTCCAGGTGTCCCGCCACCTTCGGCTTTCCATCCTTATCCAGAAACAAAAATCCTGAATGTCCGTCAATCATCAACTCTACACTGGGCGTTTTGCGGTTGCGTATGACATTCTGAAACGCTTGCAATACCGCAGCATCCATCGGCACATACCGTTGACCGCTGTCTGTTTTCGGCTTCTCTGTAAAGTACACACAATGCCTGTCCCGTAACAACTGCCGTTCTACTCGGACACGCTGTTTCTGGAAGTCAATGTCTGCCTTTGTCAAGCCGTACAGTTCGCTGATCCGCAAGCCCGTACCCAGAAGAATCACGATTTCATCATAGTATCGGCTTCGGCATTTATCGCCCTGCACAAACATCAGGAATTTCAGTTGTTCGTCTCTGGTCAATGCGTTCCGCTTCTCCGTATCATTGGGGACTACATCCACTACACGGAATGAAAAAGGATTACGTCTGATAACATCATCCTCTACAGCCATATCGAAAGCCGGACGTACAACACCCCGAACGGTTGTCAGTGTGCTGTAGTGGTAGCCATCGTTGTGCAGCTTAATAAACCATTGTTTCGCATCTGACGGTTTAATCGTCCTTATTTTGCGGTAGCCAAAATCCTCCCGCTTAATCAGATTCAGAACAAAGTTGTATCCCACTTTTGTGTTATAGCGAACACCCTGTTTCTGAGCTATGTAACGTTCTGCAAGTTCAATAACTGTTACTTCTCCGGCGCAGTAGTCGATGCCATCGTTTACATCCTTCTGGATAACCGCTTCCTTCGTCCGCAGTTCTTCCAGTGTAGGCGCATAGACATAGAGCCACTTACCCCGAATATCTTTGTATCTATACTGATATGTAAGGTCGTGACGTTGGCTCTCGCCAGTTCTCAGAATACGACCCCGTTTATCTTTGCGCTTCTCTGCCATTTATCCTCCTTTTCGACAGATTGCGCTTAATATGGCAAGGAAATTATACCATAAATCAAGCGCATTTGCATAGTACAATTTCTGTTACAGGGAATACTGCCGCTCTATGTACGCATCAAATAGCTTGCGCTTTATGAGCCGCTTATTCCCAATCCAAAGGACAAATGTACAGTTATCGTTGTTGGTAATATCACGCAGCTTGTTTACTCCGATGTTGGAGTATTCAGCCGCTTCAGTCAGTGTTAAATTCAGTTTCTCCCAAATGGGAACGGTTGCAGTACTGCTAATAATAGTTCCTCCTATAAGTACTGCTATCTCCTGCTGACAGCGAGGATGTGCGCCGCACTTGGCGGCGGTTTAAGTCAAATAGCATTGAATGTTAATTTTCAACCACAATAACCCGCATGGTTATCGGGTTTCAGTTGGTTATGATTAGGTTTTTAGGTATCCAAACCTACAACAAATCGCATAACCATCGGTGTTTAGCTCTGTATTTAGGTGCAAATTGTTCAGCTTTTCGATGACTTGAACTGGTAAAAACGAGTTTACATAACATAAAAATCATTGTATGTCAAGTGCTATACAAAATAAAGTTGACAACTCAGATTGGAGGAAATCTCCATCTGATTATGAGAGAATACACGGCCTTGTAAAGCCTTAATCAGCAGGGCGGGTCATACTCTAACCATTCCTTTTCCCATATTTTTTCTCGCTCAATTTCACGTTGGAGCATCACTGTGTCCATTCTCTCCATGAGTGTACCTAATGCTTCGTAGAAACAAATATCACAAATGGGAAATTCAAAGTGTTCTCCACTCCAAACGCCATTATGGTTACCATCAAATTTAATTTTTCCAGAAACCCAATCTGTACCGCATACATGGCAGACGCACTTATGCTTCCCGTATTCTGGATGATGACCAATGTACTCAAAAATGATTCTGTT
>CAYRLN010000270.1:2138-3090 GCA_964425065.1 uncultured Lachnospiraceae bacterium
TGGATTTGTTGTTACTCATTGCAACATTCCTTTCGTATAAAATTATTGTATTCTGCATCGGGTCTAGGGCAAAAACTAGACTGACTATTAGATGAACTCGCCGCCACTTCTATACCGATTTATCGTTGCGGCTGTAGGCAAAACAGCATTTTTTGCCGTTTCAAAACTGTCGATACGGCTTAACCCTTGAAATCATGCAATAACCCGCATGGTTATGGGCTTTCAGACCAGATTTCACACTGTTCTAGCCGTTTCAAAAATGCAAAAAGCCATGGTTATGGGATCTTGCAAAAGTGTCCCAGGACTTCCACCCGTTCCGGGTCTGTACCGCTATAAAAAACATGGGGATTTACAAAAATCCTGGCATCATCCAAACTGCTTCCATCTGATACAAAGGCACAGAAAAGCTCCTGTTGCCCGTTGACCATGAATCGGATTCTGGAATATGCTTCCCGCAGTCTGGCTACGGTTGAATAACTATGACCAATTAAGTTGCAGAACTCCCGCACAGTTAACGGCTCAACACAGGTAATGTCCGTTTCGTATGGATTCTTGCACAGCATATTGTATTGGATATTGATATAGGGAAGCATGAGAAAAATGTACCCCAACTGTTTGTGCTTACTGATGGGTGTTGCTCGGTACAAATTTCTAACAGCTTCGATGTAAACTTTCTGGTAGGCACCCAGCCCGTCCTTCTTAGGTAACGCACCACGCCTAAAAACCGATGTGTTGATATGCAGATTGCCGCTCTCATCTGCGGATAAGTAAGACGGGCAAACTTCCTCCAAGAATCTACGAATAGTGGCATTGGACAGCCCCATTACTTTTTGCAAATCAGATAACTTCATCGGTGTTCGCTGTGTGATATACAAGCAATCAGTACCATATCGGAGAAAACTGCTAAGGTATATCAACCTTGCCGCCGCTGCCGGGGGCAAACAGTTTAGAC
>CAYRLN010000271.1:0-803 GCA_964425065.1 uncultured Lachnospiraceae bacterium
CCTATCGGCGAATACCAATGCCAAGTAAACGTAAGTAACCCGCCTTTTTCTGCCCACTCATAAGCACGCTCCAATGTCCCTTTATTTGCGTTTATCTCCGCAAGTGCCACTTCATCACAATTTGCCTCTACAATATTAGGCGAATAGGACAATAATTCAAATCCGCAAAGGGCCGGAAGTTTTCCCGTCACTTTCTGAAGGTGTGTAAGTTCTTCCTGTTCCATTGTCAGCGTATGCTGCCCTACAAGAATTCCCTTGCCCCTTATTCTCTCAAAATATTCCAGCACCTTATGAACTTCTTTGGTCGCGTTCGGGTTTACAGGTTTCATTGTTAAAGTCGTCTCCTAAATCTACTTTTTGTGTTAACTATTATCCGGTGTCTTACACTCAATACAAGTTTATCTAATCATACAATATAACCCATTTTTCGACAAGAATTTTTCCTTTTTTCTCTTTGAATCTATTTAATTGCCACACCATGCGGGAAGTTATCCCTCTTTCTTTATAAATTTGCTTAAACCCGAATAATTGAATTTCCAATTGGCAAATGCTATAATAAATCAACAAAAAATGGAGAAACACGCATGGAACTATTTCTTATTACACTTGGTATTTTAGCAATCATTGTGGCCCTTATTTTGCTCATTTCTTCTATATGCTTTTACATTGTCTTTTACGTTCCAAACAGCAAAAAGAAGGACAAAGCGGAATATCCCATTCCACCCGGGCCGGTATATGAACCCTTCCGCGAGCAAATGATTTCCTGGATTAAGGAAACACGCAGTTTGCCCCAAGAAGACGTT
>CAYRLN010000271.1:813-3089 GCA_964425065.1 uncultured Lachnospiraceae bacterium
CGCGCTTGAGCTTTACGGGCTGCCGCTTTTGCCGGGGCTGGAGCTTGACTACGCCATCTTTTGACGGATTAACTCTTCGCGGCAAATATTACGAGTACGCTCCCGGTGCTCCCATCGAACTGATGATGCACGGCTACCGCGGAGAAGCGGAGCGCGATTTATGCGGCGGCGTACAACGTTGCTTTGCCTTAAAACGCAGCGCCTTAATTGTAGATCAACGTGCCTGTGGTTGCAGTGACGGAAACATTATTACCTTTGGCATCAAAGAGCACCGCGATTGTCTCGACTGGGTTGATTTTATAGTAAAACGCTTCGGACCTGATGTGAAAATTATACTTACAGGTATCTCCATGGGAGCTTCTACTGTCATTATGGCGGCCGGAAAAAACCTTCCGTCAAACGTCATCGGCGTTCTGGCAGATTGCGGT
This sequence comes from uncultured Lachnospiraceae bacterium, assembly GCA_964425065.1. GTDB lineage: Bacteria > Bacillota > Clostridia > Lachnospirales > Lachnospiraceae > Acetatifactor. Next base: position 1,242 of record CAYRLN010000271.1, read on the forward strand.
TTTACCTCCGCCAAAGAAATTATTAAAACAGTAGCCGGGCAAATGCATCTTCCCGGCAAACTTATCTATCCTTTTATTAAATTGGGAGCGAAACTATACGGAGGTTTCAACTTGGATGAATATTCTCCTACTGCCGCTCTTGAGAACTGCACCTTGCCCGTCATCCTATTCCATGGCGAAGCGGATGACTTTGTTCCCTGTGAAATGAGCCACACCAATTACACCAACTGTAAATCCACCAAAAAAATCATTACAGTTCCCGGTGCCGGTCATGGACTCAGTTACGTCATCGATCCGGACAGATACCTTGCCGCATTGGCGGAATTTTTTGATCCATTATTTGCTCCTGCCGTCGCTCCTATGAAATCAAACGAATAGTCTTTCCTCATATAAGAGAAAGATTCACCGGACAATGTCGTTGCGTTAAGATGTTACAAAACAACACCCGCCATACCGGGACGGGTGTTGTTTTTTTGTTTCATTCATAAAATTAGAAGTTATCGCACGCGCCCGATTAAAAAATCAATGCCAACATCAATACGAACACTGCAACGATTCCAATAAGATACATACAGCATCCCAGACATCCCCCGCCATATCTTCCATAATGATGGTGGTGGTGACGTGGTGGCGGTGCGTGGTGTCCTCTCGGTCCCCCGTGGTGTCCTCCCGGTCCTCCGTGGTGTCCTCTCGGTCCTCCGTGATGTCCTCCAGGTCCTCCGTGATGTCCTCCGGGTCCTCCGTGATGTCCTCCTGGTCCTCTCATATTTGTATCCCTCCTTATTAAAATCAGTCTAATTACATCCTTGATAATACTATTATAACTGATTACAATGAAGAAATAAACCCTTCAGGAGTAATTGAGGTTTTCAAATTTTCCATTAGGCCCTCTCTATAATATTGCGCGCAACATGAATACCACTGGCAGAAGCATGAGACAAGGAATGAGTAATACCACTTCCATCACCGATGATATACAAGCCTTCATAGCATGATTCCAATTTTTCATTCACTTCTACTTCCATGTTGTAGAACTTAACTTCAACACCATAAAGTAATGTATCTTCATTTGCTGTTCCGGGAGCCACCTTATCCAAAGCATAAATCATCTCAATAATGCCATCCAAAATACGCTTAGGAAGTACAAGGCTCAAATCACCGGGGGTGGCTTTCAATGTAGGGGTAAGGAATGCCTCATCAATACGACTCTGCGTAGAACGTTTTCCTCGAATCAAATCTCCAAACCGCTGGACAATTACTCCCCCGCCAAGCATATTGCTAAGTCGGGCAATGGATTCGCCATAACCATTGGAATCCTTAAACGGCTCTGAGAAATGTTTTGCAACCAACAATGCAAAATTCGTGTTCTCTGTCTGCTTTTCGGGATCTTCGTAACTATGACCGTTTACCGTGATAATTCCGTTCGTATTTTCATTTACCACTGCTCCCTTGGGATTCATACAGAAGGTACGCACTCTGTCACCATATTTTTGAGTGCGGTAAACAATCTTACTCTCATACAATTCGTCCGTCAAATGAGCGAATACTTCGGCAGGTAACTCCACGCGGACACCAATATCCACACGATTAGATTTGGTGGAAATTTGCAATTCCTTGCAGACACGCTCCATCCACTTGCTACCGCTGCGTCCGACGGAAATAATACATTTAGCGCAAACAAAAGATTGTTCTTTACATATAATCTCATAACCGCCTTCAACTATGTTTACAGTCTCCACCGGTGTATCAAAAAAGAACTCAACTTTATCTTTCAATTCCGTATAAAGATTTTCCAAAACGATATAATTAATATCTGTGCCCAAATGACGAACAGAAGCATCTAAAAGA
>CAYRLN010000272.1:0-3052 GCA_964425065.1 uncultured Lachnospiraceae bacterium
GCACTTCTTCGGGAATGCGGTTTGAAACTTCCGGAACACACCTTTTATGTGGATAACATTTATGTTTACATTCCGCTGCTCAAGGTGCGGAACATGTACTATATGGATGTGAATTTTTACCGCTATTATATTGGCAGGGAAGGGCAGTCTGTGGCGGAATCAACAATGATTTCCAGAATTGACCAGCAACTGAGCGTAAATAAGATAATGGTAGATTTCTTTGTGGAAAACAAGGCAGAAATCACCAAATTGAAGAGACGTTACCAATACATGTACAATTATTTGGAGATTATAACCACTGTTTCCTCCGCGCTGTTGATTAAGGGCGGAACAGAAGAGCATTTAGAAAAGAAAAAGGAATTGTGGGAATACATAAAGAGCAAGGATCGCAAATTGTTTGTACGTCTGCGGAAGGGCATCATGGGAGGAACCATGAACCTGCCCGGAAAAGTGGGACGAAAGATTTCCGTGGAGAGTTATAAAATTTGTCAAAAAATTTTCCAGTTCAATTAGAAAAGACCTCAGGTTAGTTAACCTGGGGTCTCTTTTTGTTGCGCGAATGAAATTTTTCTCTGTAAGCCGTCAAAATGTCGGCGCGATATACCACAACATACATCACCGTAGCCATAATAAAGGCGGTGATCATGTCAAATACAGAATGTTGCTTGATAAACACGGTAGAGAGAATAATGGAGACGCACATAATAAGCGATGCCAATTTAATTCCTCTGCGGTTTTCAAAATGCTTACTTTTCACGATGGCAAGATGGGCGCCGATGGAGTTGTACACGTGAATGCTTGGTACAAGATTGGTGGCGGTATCTGTTTTCCATAAAAAGGAAACCATCCTGGTAAAGACATTGTCCCTGGGCATTTCCGCAAGACGCAGGTGATGACCGTTTGGCCAAACCGTGGAAACGATTAAAAATACAGTCATTCCCACACCAAGGAAGATACAGATCCGGTAGTAATCATCCTTGTCTTTGAAAAAGAAGTAGGCAATAACCACCGCTATGTAAGCAAACCACATAAAGTAGGGAACAACAAAGGCTTCCACAAACGGGATATAATCGTCAATAGGTACATGGACAACATGATAATGCTTCGTCACGGTCTGTTCCAGTTTGGCGAACCAGGAAAGGTAGATGGCACCGTATAATAACAAAGGAATAATGTGCCGGTAACGAACAAAAATATTTTTAATTTTTTTCACTTTTTTCCTCTTTCCATTTCAACTGAAATGATAAATCAACAAAGCAAAGTATAACCTATTTTCAGTTTTTTACAATCCCTTTTTTGAATGATTAAAAAACAATTAAGAAAATCTTTATAACTTTTAGTAGCGCAGGCGGATTCTGCCGGAAGCACAGGAAACGGTAATATCCGAGTTCTTTTCGATTACTTCCCCATCGGTATGTACCCATAAAGGCACAGAGGTTACAATACGGACAGATGCGGCTTTGTAGGAATCAATGCGGGGAAACATATAATGTTTTCCGAAAAATGCCGTGGGTAGCGCACACAAAATTAAAAGTTTGGGAAGGCTTCCCACTACGCACAAATCTAAAAGACCGTCGTCGGATTTTGCATCCGGACAGAACTTAAAGCCGCCGCCTTCATAGCGGTGGTTCATCATGGCTACAAAAAGGAATTTTTTCAAATGAATCGGTTCCTTGTCGTCCAAGTAGATATCACAGGAAACCGTTTTTGTGGCAAATAATTGTTTCACGGCAATGCCGAGGTAAGTCAGTTTTCCTAAGCCTATTTTGTTAAAGACTTTCTTTATCTTGGAAATGTTTGCCTCCTGACAAACGGCCGCGTCATAACCGATTCCGCAACTGACCGCAAACATGCGGTTACCGTTTGAGGAAGAAAGGACACCGGCGTCTATATTGTGGAGTGTTGCATGGTCCAGAAGATGATCCAGAATTTCTTCGGGATTTTTGGAGAAACCAAGGTCCCTGCCAAGGTCATTGCTGGAACCGGTGGGAATGTAGCCGATGAAAACACCGGAACTTTCCTCTATTCCCTGAAGGGTTTCGTTCACGGTGCCGTCGCCGCCAACCACCACAAGATGTGAAACATCACCGGCGGTATCCGGACAGGTCAGTTCCCGGGCAATGCGGGTTAAATCGCCCGGTTTTTTGGAAAAATATACTTTGTATTTTATGCCGCGTTTTTTCAGCGCGGGTTCAATTGTTTTGTCCCAAAGCTTTTGTCCCTTTCCGGAACGGGAAGCGGGATTTACAATAAAATGGTACATAAATAGTTTTCTCCTATTTGGTATGATTCCTTATTTTATCAATAAAAGGTCATGCTTGCAATAGTTGAAAAATATGGTATAATGGGACACAAATGTTTTAATACATTAACGTACAAAACAATTTAGGAGGAAGGATATGTATTCATTAGATGAAGTTAAAGCAGTGGATATGGAAGTTGCTCAGGCGATTATCGACGAGCAGGAGAGACAGAACAGCCATATCGAGCTGATCGCATCTGAGAACTGGGTAAGTAAGGCAGTTATGGCAACCATGGGCAGCCCTCTTACAAATAAATATGCGGAAGGTTATCCCGGAAAGAGATACTATGGCGGCTGTGACTGCGTAGACGTTGTAGAAAACCTTGCTATCGAGAGAGCAAAGGAACTGTTTGGTTGCGATTATGCAAACGTTCAGCCTCACTCCGGCGCACAGGCAAACATGGCAGTGCAGTTTGCGGTTTGTAAGCCCGGCGATACGATTATGGGTATGAATCTGGACCATGGCGGACATCTGACACACGGAAGCCCGGTAAATATGTCCGGAAAATATTTCAATATCGTACCTTACGGCGTGAATGATGACGGCTTCATCGATTACGATAAATTGCGTGAAATCGCATTGGAAGCAAAGCCCAAAATGATTATTGCAGGTGCTTCCGCTTATGCGAGAACCATTGACTTTAAAAAATTCCGTGAGGTTGCAGACGAAGTTGGCGCTGTACTCATGGTTGATATGGCTCACATTGCAGGTCTGGTGGCAGCAGGTCTTCATCCCAGCCCCATCCCTTA
>CAYRLN010000273.1:0-3051 GCA_964425065.1 uncultured Lachnospiraceae bacterium
TGCAAATACGCCGCAACGGGCTGCAATAGTATATAATGAATTGTAATTTTTTGCGTATTCATTTAAACCGGATGCATCGGTCTGAATCAGGGATGCCATCTGGTCGATAAAGGAACCTGTGCCACCGGCACAGATACCGTTCATTCGCTGTTCCACGTTACCGCTTTCAAAATAGATGATTTTAGCATCTTCACCCCCAAGTTCAATGGCACCATCTGTCTGAGGCGCCAATTCTTTGAGGGAGGTAGCAACGGCAATCACTTCCTGTGTAAAGGGTACACCCAGGTGATTGGCAAGAGTTAATCCACCGGAACCGGTAATCATAGGGTGGAGCGAGATATTCCCAAGTTGCGCATAGGCTTTGCCCAAAAGACCTGAAAGGGTCTCCCGGATGTTGGCAAAGTGTCTCTCGTAGTCTGAGAACAATATATTATGCTCTTCATCTAAAATAGCGATTTTGACCGTGGTTGAGCCAATATCGATACCGAGGGTGTGTTTCATAAATCAAATTCCTTTCCTTCATCAAAAACGGGGAATAAATCAAATTACTTCCTTATATATGTAAATTTTGGCATACATGGGTATTATACGACAGGAAATACCAAAATGCAACGAACAAAGATTGACGAAATATTAAGTAATTATGGTATAAATATAAAATGATTATAAAGTGGTAAATTTTATCTTAAATCTTGAAACCCTTAGTTTACTTATTTTTAGTGGGATGATAGAATATATTCGAGTATGACTTGAATAATGCGGAGGAGTTTTATGCGACCAATGAGCAAATTTGAAAAAAAATTCGGGAAGTATGCAATCCCGAATCTGACTACCATATTAATTGCGTGTTATGCAGTGGGGTATCTGCTGCAGTACATGTTTCCGACGGTTTTAAATTATCTTACTTTGAATCCCTACCTGATTTGTCATGGACAGGTGTGGAGACTGGTAACATGGATTGTAGTCCCACCGTCATCAAGTAATATTTTCACAACACTGATTATGTTGTATTTTTACTGGTCTTTGGGTTCGACTTTGGAAAAAGTCTGGGGAACATACCGGTATAATGTTTACATTTTTTTGGGCATGTTCCTCACAGTGGTTGGAAGCTTTTTAGCCATGGGTATAAGCTACCTGATGTACGACGAGATGTGGGTAATCATGAGTCAGGCCGGTGCGCTTTGTTTCAGCACAAACTATATCAACATGTCTATTTTCCTTGCTTTTGCGGTAACATTCCCGGATATGCAGGTGTTACTGATGTTTATCATACCCATTAAAGTAAAGTGGATGGGCGTTGTATATGGCATAATGATCGTGTGGGAATTTATTTCGGGAGCTTATGTAAGTTTAGGCAACTCGGTTGTCCTGGATGTCAGTATGTTTAGCAGAGTAGCAATTTTGTTCTCCCTGCTCAACTTTATTATTTTCTTCTTCACATCAAGAAGAATTATTGTCAGCCCCAAACAGATGAAACGCAGACATGAATTTAAGCGGGAAGTGAATCGGGCACAGGCAAGTGCGGTTACAAGACATAAATGCGCTATATGCGGCAGGACGGACGAGACGGATCCGGAATTGGAATTCCGTTTCTGCTCGAAGTGTAACGGCAATTACGAGTATTGTCAGGAACATTTGTTTACGCACAAGCACGTGGAATAAGGAAGGAATAAAAAATGGATCGAGAGGTTTTATTTGCCCAAACCTTGGAGAAGGTAAGGAAAACAGCCAAGGAGCAGGGAAATTGTATCAGTAAGGAGCAGGTAGAGGAAGCTTTTGCACCACTTGGACTTGACGGTGAGCAACTTGCATTGGTCTACGATTTCCTTGAAAAACATAAAATCGGCATCGGTGAGCCTGTAAATGCAGATGATTATCTGACGGATGAGGAAAAGAATTATCTGGAGATGTATCTGGCGGATTTAAAGGAACTGGAGCAGGTAAGTGCGGGACAGGCAGAAGGCATCACGCTGTCTGCCATGGCAGGAGATATAGATGCCCAGAGGAAACTGACAGAAATTTATTTGCCCCAGGTGGTGGACCTTGCCAAATTATACACCGGACAAGGTGTGGCTGTGGAAGATTTAATCGGTGAGGGCAATGTTGCACTGGCTATGGGTGTTTCTATGCTGGGATGCCTGGAAAATGCATCCGAGGCCCAGGGCATGCTGGGCAAGATGATTATGGATGCCATGGAGGATTACATTTCCGAAAACGCAGAGGAAAGCAAGAAAGACAAGCGTGTGGAGGAAAAGGTAAACAAGGTGGCTGAGGCGGCGAAAACTCTGGCACAGGCCCTTGGAAGAAAGGTAACCATGCAGGAACTGGCAGAGGAAACAGGTATGTCCTTAAAGTCCATTCAGGATGCCATGCGCATCAGCGGCTTTAAAATTGAGGACCTGGAAAGCGGAGAATAAAAAATGACAATTTACGAAGATTATAAATATGTGATGCAGGATGCGGGTAACATCTATCTTGGCGCAAAATATGCATATGAAGAACTGATAGAAAACGAGGATGTTACGTTTAAACTCCGGACGATTTTTCAAAAATACTTTCTGGGGGAATTGGATATGGATCCGGGGACCACGCTGGAGAGCCACTTTTATTACATGGAGCCTAAGGGGTTTGTGTTTGAAGTGTGCAAACAGTTAAAACTGAAAGTGAAATATGCGGAAGTAGTGGAAAAGAAATCCCTTTTCGGAAAAAGAAAAGAGGTATATACCACAAAGACACTGAAAATTGAACAGTTTGCAGCCATTTCTCCCACGGAAAAAGAGAAAAGCGGTGTGATTGTCCAGGAAATCGATATTTCAAAATTAGCACTTATGGCATTCAACTTATAGAGAAAGCCTAAAGATAAATTTCAGTAATATAAAGAAATGGAGATAAAAACATGAGGGTTGAAGATTTACAAAGCTATGAACTGATTGCGAAGAGAAGAATTGAGGACTTAAATTCTGATAGTTTCTTGCTTCGCCACAAAAAGACAGGTGCCAGAGTAGCCCTGCTTTCCAATGATGATGAAAACAAAGTATTCAATATCGGGTT
>CAYRLN010000274.1:0-3039 GCA_964425065.1 uncultured Lachnospiraceae bacterium
CAAACTGATTATCAACGGGGAAACCCGTGAAATCAGTGGAAACGGCAGTGGTGCCAACCCCCGTACCGCCATCGGACAGAGAGCCGACGGTGCGGTGCTTATTTTAGTGTGTGACGGTCGTGGTGCCGCCGGACATCTGGGTGCAACTGCCAAGGACCTGATTTCCATCATGCAGGAATATGGTGCAGTGAACGCTGCAAACCTTGACGGCGGCAGTTCCTCTGCCATGTATTATGACGGTGCTTACGAAATGTCCAGCGTTACCTTATACTACGCTACCTCCTCCTGGAGATTGCCCACAGCATTTGTAATTGAAAAGAGGGAGGAATAATCATGACAGAAACAAAGAAAAGACGAATTCCTATATTTTGGCCCTGTTTTATAGTGTTTATCCTTCTCATGGTTTCTTTATGGATTTATGTTCTCAGTTACGTAAATCAATGTCTGGTAACCTATGAGGATGCACAGCCGGAATATGTGATTGAAGATTTGGTACAGGAAATCAAAGACGGAAACGCAGAAAATCTGTTTACTTTTACTACAACCCAAAACCGTTTTGAGGATGCAAACATTGCAAAGGACCGTTTCCTTGCTTCGTTAAGTGACAAAGAAATCACTTACGCACAGGATGCCGCAAGCTATAATGCTTTAGCGCCCTCCTATCTTCTCTATGCTGACGGTACAGAATTTGCATCCATCACTTTGAAAGAGACAAGTTCTTATCCACTTATGTTTATTTTAACGGTACAGAGTTGGGAAGTTGCCGAGGCGACTCCTATCCTGGAATCTCCGAGCAGCTCCATTACCATCAAGGTTCCGGATACCTATAGCGTTTATATAAACGGTATCCCGGCGGAGAATACGGAACTCACGGAAAATTCTTGGGAAATTGAAGATTTCCAATACGCTTCGGAATATGTGAACGTGCCGAAAATCGTAGAATACCGGGTAACCGACCTTTTTAATGCCCCTGACGTGGCAATCAAAGATGCCTACGGAAATGCCGTTGGATATCAGCAAACGGAAAATCTCATTGAAGTTTCCGCCTTTGCCACTATGGAAATGGATGAAGAATTATATGCTTATGTATTGCAGAATGCAAAAGATTACTCCAATTTCTTCTCCAAAGACTTGGAAGGTTGCCGCAACAGCACAAAATGCATCAGCCATATGTTCCCGGAAAACTCTTACTACCTGGAACTTGCTGAAAACTACCGTTTGCATGACATGTGGATGTACAGTTCCCACAAGACTCCCACGTTCAGCGATGAATTGGTGTCCGAGTATGTACAATATTCCGAGGATTTCTTCTCCTGTCGGATTTCCTTCCAAAAACACATGGAGTTGACAAGAACCGGAGAATTAAGAACCGATGTTACCGATTCTACCTTCTACTATGTAAAAATTGGTGACAACTGGGTTATCGCGGATATGAAAGCAACGGTTGAAGAATAAATTTTTACTAATTAAATGTAACGGATGATACAAATAAATCCCCCACAGACTCATTTCCGATTGGAAGAAAACGTCTGCGGGGGATTTTTGTGCATCGTTTATTTAATTGTAAAAAAAGCCACCTTATAGAATCGTGCCGCCTCCAAGCACATATTCCCCTTCATAAAATACCACAGCCTGTCCCGGCGTGGAGGCGCGGACCGGTTCATCAAAACGGCACACCACAATACCGTCCTCCCGCTCTTCTATGGTGCAGGGAGAGCCCTGATGACTGTACCGGATTTTTGCCATCACTTTCCTGGGCTGCGGCAATCCTTCCATGGCCATATAATTTACTTTATTACAGAGTATCTCTTGCGTGAAAATATCTTCATTTTCTCCGATTACAACCTCGTTGGTTTCCGGCCTGATTTCACAGACAAAAACAGGATGTCCCATAGCAATACCCAGGCCTTTTCGCTGTCCGATGGTGTAATGTGTAATCCCCAAGTGCTGTCCGATTACTTTTCCCTCCGTCGTCACAAAATTACCGGGACCCGGAACTTTATCTCCCGCTTCTTTTTCCAGGAAGCCGGCATAATCTCCATCCGGAACAAAACAAATATCCTGGCTGTCTGCTTTGTGTGCCACCGGAAGCCCTGCCTCAAGAGCAATTTGACGGATTTGCTCTTTGGTATATTCCCCCACCGGCATCAGCGTTTTGGAGAGCTGGTCCTGCGTCAGGTTATACAGGGCATAGGTCTGATCCTTTGCCGCCGTCACAGAGTTTCTGATTGCATACCTTCCGTTTGGGAGTCTGTCAATTCTGGCATAATGACCGGTTGCAATATAATCTGCACCGATTTCCAGACTTCTCTTAAGTAACGCCTCCCACTTAACATAGCGGTTGCAGGCATTACAGGGATTCGGTGTCCTTCCATGCAGATATTCCTCCACAAAGTAATTGATTACCTTCTCCTGAAATTCTTTCTTAAAATTCATAACATAGTAAGGTATATCCAGTTTCTCAGCCACTCTTCTGGCATCATCCACTGCCGTAAGGCCGCAACAGCCTCCGTTTTCTTCCTGTATGGCCTGTTCCTCGTCCTGCCATATCTGCATGGTTACGCCAATCACGTCATATCCCTGCTCTTTTAACAAATATGCGGCCACAGAGGAATCCACTCCTCCTGACATACCTACCACTACTTTTTTCTTCTCTGCCACGCTTTCATGCCTCTCTATCTGTTTGATTTCTAATCTTCATTAACACTTCTCATTTCCCTGTTGCGCCACATAACACTCATACTGCGCTGACATACCACGAAGCCGTTCTACGATAGACTTTATGTTCTCTACCACCTCATCCATTTCTTCCTTCGTATTATCTGCGCTTAAAGTCATGCGGAGAGCGCCTCTTGCCCGCTCCTTTGAAATCCCCATTGCAAGCAATACGTGGGATGGGTCGGTTGCCCCTGTTGTACACGCTGAACCGGCAGATGCACATATTCCATGCTGATCCAATAAAATCAAAAGGGACTCCCCCTCCACAAACTCAAAACTGAAATTTACATTGTTCGCCAAGCGTTTTTGGGCGTGTCCGTT
>CAYRLN010000275.1:0-1531 GCA_964425065.1 uncultured Lachnospiraceae bacterium
AGGTGTCTAATTTGAAAAAGCAGACAATTGCAAATTATGAGCAGGCTGTGCAGTATTTGTACGATGTTCCAAGATTTACAAAAAAGAGTACTATGGAGGATACCCGGCGTCATTTAAAGGCGCTGGGAAATCCTGACCACGGTATGAAGATTATTCATATTGCAGGCACAAACGGGAAAGGTTCTGTTTGTGCTTATTTGCGTAGTATCCTGAATGAAGCGGGATTTTCCTGCGGTGTTTTCACCTCTCCCCATCTTGTGGAGTGCAGGGAGCGTTTTGCCATAGACGGCGAGATGGTTTCCGGGGAAACCTTTTATGATGCGTTTATGAGGGTGTACGAAAGTTTGGACTGGAAGGCTCTCGAAAGCGGAGAGGGATATCATCCCACCTTTTTTGAATATCTGTTTTTTATGGGGATGCTGATTTTTGCCGAGGCAAAGCCGGATTATGTGATTTTGGAAACGGGGCTGGGCGGCAGACTGGATGCCACAAACAGCGTGGAAAAGAAGGAACTGGCGATTATCACCCGCATCGGTATGGATCACATGGAATATCTGGGCAACACCATTTCTGCCATTGCGGGAGAAAAAGCGGGGATTATTATGGAAGGTGTTCCGGTGGTGTTTTGCGATGAAGTAGAGGAAGCTTCTGATATAATTCGCAGTATTGCCGCGAAAAAGGGCGCACCTTTGGAACCTGTGTCGAAGAGGGACTACGCATACTTAAATTTTAGTAACAAAAGCATTGATTTTTCCTATCATTCTCGGTATTATGAATATGTTAGAGTATGTTTGCACACCATCGCCAGATACCAGATGGAGAACGCATCTCTCGCTATAAGAGCCGCAGAGGTTTTGGATAAGGGAGAGCATGTCAAAGCGGAGCATATCGTGAGTGGTATGGGTAAAGCCTTTTGGGCAGGGCGCATGGAGGAAGTCCGCAGGGAGTTTTATGTGGACGGTGCCCATAATGAAGACGGAATCCGGGCATTTATACAGACGGTTTCCGAGGACGGATTTACGGGTTGCAGACATCTTTTTTGCAGCGTGGTTAAGGACAAAGAATATTCGTCCATGATAAAGGCACTCGCCGGAAGCGGTCTGTTCCACAAGATTACGGTGGCACAGATGGAGAGCGGCAGGGCAACCCCCGTGGCAGAACTCGAGGATATTTGGAAACAGTTTACAGAACAGAAAATACAGGTCTTTTCGTCGGTGGAGGAGGCTGTCCGCAGCGTACTCGAAGTGCAGGGAGAGGACGAGCGTATTTATGCCGCTGGTTCCCTGTATTTGGTAGGCGAGATAAAAGGTGTATTAAAGAGGTGCTGAAATGATTAACTTTGAAGAAGAACTGAAAAAGTTTCATCCCAGTTTGGAAGTAGAAGATGCGGAAGATGCGATTTACAATCAGGATCTTACGGACATGGCTGATATATTAGTTAAGATGCTTAAGGAAACACAGGCAGAGGAAGAATAGGAAGGACGTTTACATGAAGTGTTATCAGTGTGGATGCCATCTGTCAGAACATGAT
>CAYRLN010000275.1:1541-3018 GCA_964425065.1 uncultured Lachnospiraceae bacterium
TCGAGCAGACGTCAGCTTGTACAAGAGAATCATGAAGATTTCCAACATGTACTACAATGAAGGGTTGGAAAAGGCAGGAGTCAGGGATTTGTCAGGTGCCGTGACATGTTTGCGGCAGAGTTTGAAATTTAATAAGAACAATGTGGAAGCCAGAAACCTTTTAGGTCTTGTGTATTTTGAGATGGGCGAAGTGGTGGCAGCATTAAGCGAATGGGTTATCAGTAAGAATTTGCGTCCCCAGAAAAATGTGGCGGATGTTTATATTGAGATGATTCAGAGCAATGCCACACGTCTTGATACCATTAACCAGACCATAAAGAAGTACAACCAGGCGCTGGTTTATTGTATGAATGACAGCAAGGATTTGGCAGTGATACAGCTGAAAAAGGTGCTTTCTTTGAACCCTAAGTTTATCAGGGCACATCAGCTTCTGGCGCTTCTTTATATCGACAGCGAACAGTGGGAAAAGGCAAAACGTGAACTGGTGAAATGTTGCAACATAGATACCAACAACACCCTTACCAGAAGATATCTGAAGGAAGTAGATAAAATCCTGGAACCGGATGAAACGGTAAAGGGAGATATCAAGCGGAAGAATGAAGAATCTATCCGTTATCAGAACGACAATGAGATTATTATTCAGCCCCTTAACGTAAAGGAGCCGAAGCGAAGCGGTGTGGGTACTTTGCTGAATGTGGTAATCGGTCTGGTAATCGGTATGGCTGCCATGTATTTTCTGGTACTTCCGGCGGCGGTTTCGGAGGAGAAAAATAAGGCCAACGAGCAGATTACACAGATTACGGCTATGATGGATACGAAAACCTCTACCATAGCGGAACTGGAGCAAAAGATTGCGGATCTGGAGAGCCAGATAATACAGTTAAATGCCCAGATTGACGGTTACATCGGTGAAGACGGTGCACTGCATACATTTGATGGACTGATGGATGTGGCAAAAGAGTATCTTTACAATCAGGATGCGATGGCAACAGCCCAGTATTTGGAAGATGTGGAGGCAGCAGTGGTGCTGGAAGAAACGTCCCAAGCGTTCCGGGATCTGTACCAGGCATTGTTTGAGACAATCGGTCCGGAGGTTTCGGCGACCTATTATACCACAGGCTACGAATTCTACAAGGACGAGTTGTATGACCGTGCGATTGAGGATTTGAAAAAGGCAGTCCAGTATGATGCCACAAACAGAGATGCATTGTTTAATCTGGCAAACGCTTATAACAAGAGCGAAGATTATACAAATGCCATTGCTACTTATCAAAAGGTAATTGAACTGTTCCCGGATACGCAGAGTGCCAACAGATCCAAAAAGTATTTGAAGGAACTGGGTGTTACGGAATAATACAAAAGAATATAAATTTTACGGAAGAGAACTTATGAATAGTAAGTTCTCTTTTTTGTGATAGCGACGAGGCGAGCGCCATCGTGCTTGCACGAAATGGCATTCGCCGACCGCTCATCAGAG
>CAYRLN010000276.1:0-3008 GCA_964425065.1 uncultured Lachnospiraceae bacterium
GGTAACTGACCGTAAGGCATTTGGTGAGAAGGTACAGGAAAATGCAATTCCGGATTTACAGAAAATGGGTATGGAAATGATTTCCTTTAACGTGCAGTCCTTCTCTGACCAGAATAATGTAATAGAAGATTTGGGTATTGATAACATTGCCCAGATTAAGAAGGGAGCGGCTGTTGCTAAGGCACAGGCAGACCGTGACATTGCAATCGCGCAGGCACAGGCGGCAAAAGAAGCCAATGATGCAAAAGTACAGTCTGAGATGGAAATCGCGGAGAAACAGACATCTCTTGCAATCCGTCAGGCAGAGTTGAAACAGCAGTCTGATGTAAAGAAAGCAGAAGCGGACGCTGCATATTCCATTCAGGAACAGGAACAGAGAAAGACTATTGAGGTTGCTTCCGCAAATGCAGACATCGCACGTGCAGAACGAACAGCAGAACTGAGAGCCAAAGAAGTGGATGTTGCAAAGCAGACACTGGATGCTGAAATCCGTGCGAAAGCAGATGCGCAGCGTTATGCGGCTGAGCAGGAAGCAGAGGCTGAGTTATTCCGTCGCACCAAGGAAGCAGAGGCAAAGATGATTGAGCGTCAGCGCGAAGCAGAAGGTATCCGGGCAGTAGGTGAGGCAGAGGCAGAGGCAATCAGGTTAAAATCATTAGCTGAGGCAGAAGGTATCGATAAGAAAGCAGAGGCGATGAAGAAATACGGTGAAGCTGCAGTGATTGAAATGATAATGGCTGCGTTGCCTGAAATTGCGAAGAATGTGGCAGAGCCTCTCAGCAAGGTTGATAAGATTACCATGTACGGAGAAGGAAACAGCGCGAAACTGTTGTCGGACATTGTTAACGGTACAACACAAGTAACCGAAGGTATCAGCGCCGGTATGGGCATTGATTTAAAGAGCCTTATTATGGGAGCTTTAGGTGGAAAAATGGCATCTGATGCCAACCCTCCGGTAGTTGTAGTACAACCGGCCAAAGAAGCATCCGAACAAGCTGAAGAATAATAGGTCGTCAATGGGAATATTAGGTCGTCAATGGGAATCATAATTGACCGCCACACCATTTCATGCTACAATGGACAAAAATATAGAAAGAAGAGGTATTAAGAGTGATTATTTTCTGTTAATGATTTTAAAGTAACTGCACGGTAATCCAAACTTTTCCGGGAAGGAAAGGTTGATTTTGCGTGGCAATGGATGATTACTTGTGGAAAAATCAGCAGAAAATAACACTAGAGCTTCCTTTTATATCATAGACAATAGGGATATAACTACGGCATGGAACCGGTATGTAATTTTATGGACGCAGAAAGTGTTTTTCTGCGTCCTTTTATATTGCATGGAGGTACATATGTCGAAAATAGCAATCAACAATTTAAACTTTTATTATTCGGATTATTATAAGCCCATATTTAAAAATGTTAATCTGGTGCTGGACACGGATTGGAAATTAGGGCTTATTGGAAGGAATGGCAGAGGGAAGTCTACTTTTCTGAACCTGCTTTTGGGGAAATTAAAGACCACCGGTGGTTCTATCCACATGACAGTGAACATGGAATATTTTCCTTATGAGCTAAATCAAAAATACACCGTTACCATGGATGTGATAAAAGAAGCCATAGGTGGACTGAAAACAATGGAAAATACAATGGAACAAATCATAACAGAGTCGGATGAGGCTCGATTTCAGGAATACAGTGAAATTCAGACTAAGTACTCAGAACTTGGCGGTTATGAAATGGAGGGATGCATTTTAAAGGAGATGGCAGACATGGGACTGGGGGAAGAATTGGCATACAGAGATTATGAGACGCTTTCCGGTGGCGAGAAAACGCGCATGATGATTATTGCCTTGTTTTTGCGGAAAAACAGTTTTGTTCTTTTAGATGAGCCCACAAATCATTTGGATATAACCGGAAAAGAACGGATGGCAGAATATCTGAGTAAAAAGAAAGGCTTTATCGTGGTGTCACACGATAGGGATTTTCTGGATAAAGTGACAGACCATATTCTGTCCATCAACAAGGCGGATATCAAAGTGGAAAAGGGGAATTACAGTTCCTGGCGAAAGAATATGGACTTGATAGAGGAATATGAGTTTCGGACGAGGGACAGACTGGAACGGGAAATTAAGCAGTTGGAGCGGCGCTCTAAGCAAAGCCGGGACTGGGCAGGGACTGCAAATACCCAGAAATATGCATTTACATGTCATGCAAGGACAAATGGCTGTCAGGCTTACATGCGCAGGGCAAAACGTTCGGAGGAACAGATATTGGACAATATTGATGAGAAAAAGCAGCTTCTGTTAAATTATGAGGAAGCAAAGGAACTTACAATCTTCCAAAGAGAGGGAGATATAGAAGGTTGCCTCATCAAAGTTAAAAACCTAAGCTTCTCCTATCCGGGCGGCAGGAGGATTATAAAAGATTTTACCCTTAATCTACACAAAGGTGATAGAATATGGATAAAAGGGCAAAACGGTGCGGGAAAAAGTACCCTTCTGAAATTGCTGGCAGGAGAACTTGGTATGTTGGGCCCGGACATTATGACCATGGGATGTCCGGAGGAATGCAAAGGCATTGAACGCGCAGGGAACCTACAAATCTCTGTGTCGGGACAGGAGCCGCTTTGGACAGAAGGGTTTATTACAGAGAAGTATCAATTGCCAGAGCAGAGGAAACAGTTGGAACAACTGGCCTATTTTTGCGCCCTATTCGACCTGCCGGAAGAGTTTTTGGAAAGACCCTTGGAAACATACAGTAGTGGGGAACTGAAAAAGGTAGATGTTGCAAGAGCACTTTCCGAAGAAAATGATGTGATTTTTCTGGACGAGCCATTAAATTATATGGATGTCTATTTTAGGGAGCAGCTGGAGAAAGCCATCCTGGAGGATGAACCCACCATTGTCTTTGTGGAGCATGATGCCCGATTCGGCAAAAACGTGAGCAACAAAGTAATCGAATTGTAACAAAAAGTTTCAGAAAAAATGCAAATACCCTATTGACTC
>CAYRLN010000277.1:0-3000 GCA_964425065.1 uncultured Lachnospiraceae bacterium
TATAAGCCTCTACAATAGGGGTCAAATCGCTCTGCTCCTTCATGAGCTTTCTGAAACGATCCTGATTTTCTGTTACGGTAGGTTCGTTCAGTTCGTTCATGATCTCTTCAAAACGACTGAGCAAATCATCTAACTTATCAAACATTTCTATTCCTTTCTCCTGCCGGTCACCACTCTGTCAAGTCCGGCATAATCCTGAATTACTTTCACTTCTGTAAAATCATTATCTTCCAGTAGCCCGGCCACAGCCTCACCCTGATCATGACCGATTTCAAAGAAAAGAAATCCGCCCGGTTTTACAAACTGTGACGCCTGCCCTGTTATCTTCCTATAAAAGAACAAGCCGTCTGACCTGCCGTCTAAAGCCATTAACGGCTCATGGTCCTTTACTTCCGGCATAAGTCCTTTTACCACTTCCGTTGGAATATAAGGGGGATTGGAAACCAATACGTCATAGCACCCTGTGACCTTTTCAAACAAGTCGCTCTGCAGCCAAGAAACACTGAGTTCTTCTGCTTCACATCCATCTGCCACAGGCTTTCCGAGCAACCGCTGCCCATTCTCACAGGCGACCTTTAAGGCCTCCTTTGACAAATCCACACCAACACCACTGCAAAGTTCAGCACCTTGATGCATCCCATAACCGCCGCGCCCGTTCATCATCGCCAGCAGACTAATCAAAATGCAACCGCTTCCGGTACACATGTCCAAGATCTGCATGCCCGGTTTTAGCACCTTTAACGCCTGTTCTACCAGTATTTCCGTGTCCTGCCTGGGAATCAGCACGTGCTCATTGACTTTAAACCCAAGACCCATGAATTCCTGCACACCGGTAATGTGCTGCAATGGAATACGATTGGTACGGAGTGCAATCTTCTCTCTATATTCCGAAATCATTTCCTCTGAAACTTCCCTGTCACCGTGAACCAAAAGGTCGTTGCGGTTCGTTCCGCATACGAATTCCAGCAGAAGTCTGGCATCAAGCTGTGCCTCCGGAATTTGCGCCGCTACCAGGGCGGATACACCGGATTCATAGCACTCTCTGTACTGCATCAGGTCGGCTCCTCACTTACAAATGCGTCATGTTCCGGGTCGTCTGATACAAAAGCTTCCGCGTCAGAATCCTCCTGTCTTTCCTCCAGAACATCTTCACTGTCTTCATCCACTTCTTCCTCATCCATGTATTTAGCCAAATCTTCTTCCGTGTAATCAAAGTTTTCAATGAGGAATTTCTTCCAGTCAAACACTGCCTCAACAGATGCAATGGCAACTTTCACCATGTCGCGCTCCGGCTCTTTTGTTGTCATCTTCTGAAGCATAAGACCGGGGAAACAAATGATGGTCACAATAATATTATTGCTTCTTCCTGCCAGACGGATAATCTCATAAGAGATACTTGCCACCACCGGAATAAGAAGCACTCTAAGGCCGACTCTGTACAACGGATTCTCCACTCTGATGAAGAAAAACAGAATAATACTTACAAACATAACAAGGAACATAAAACTGGTTCCGCATCTTCTGTGAATTCTGGAACTGCGCATAACATTGCCCACCGTTAAAGGTTTGCCACGTTCAATGCAGTTAATACATTTATGTTCTGCGCCGTGATACATATAGAGACGCCGGATGTCATCCATTACTGTGATACCGCAAACATATAAAAGGAAAATCACAATACGGATTCCGCCCTCGATAATGGCAATCAGGGAATCATTCATAATATACTTATCAAACTGGGCAGATATAAAATAGGGAAGCAAAATGAACAGGCCAACCGCCAAGACAACTGCTACCACCATAACCAGAAAATTTAAAACTTTTTCTGCCCTTCCACCTGTCAGTTTATTAAGGATTTTATCGATAAAAGTCTCCTTTGCTTCTTCCTCTTCATAAAAATCCGCCGAGAAATTCAAAGCCTTTGTTCCCAATCTCATGGAGTCGATAAAATTAAAAACACCCCTGATAAACGGAAGTTCTTTCAACTTTTTGCCATGCAATGTTCCCTGAAAATTATCTATATCAACTTCAATCTCACCATCGGGTTTTCTGACAGCCACAGCATACCTTTCGCTGTTTTTCATCATAACGCCTTCGAGTACCGCCTGCCCACCGATTCCGGAGTATACACTACGTCTTTTCTTTTTTCCCATATCAGCTCTCCTAACGTGCAATTTTTCTGTGACTTAAGAAAGGTTGAGAGTAAACCCTCAACCTTTCTGAATTAATTGCAACAACTATCTTATTTAACGCCGTATTTCTTATTGAACTTATCAATACGTCCGTCAGCTCTAGCAGTTTTCTGCTGACCTGTGTAGAATGAATGGCATTTGGAGCATACTTCTACGTGGATTTCAGGTTTTGTAGAACCTGTTACAAATGTGTTACCGCAGTTGCAAGTAACTGTTGCCTGATAGTACTCGGGATGGATTCCTTCTTTCATCTCTTTCACCTCTCTATGTTAATGTCAATCGTTCAATGTTCTCATCCTCACTGCTTATGCCACCACAAACAGCGTTGTTATTGTAACATGCCTAAAATATATATGCAAGTTCTTTTTTTACAAAAAGTAATATTTTTGAGGATTTTTTTGCCATTTTATACAATTCGCATCTTCTTAACCATTGCCACGAACTCTTCATTATTCTTGGTTCTGGCAAACATATCGAGGATTCGGTCTGCAGCCTCATCCGCTTTCAAACCGTTTAAGGCTCTGCGCATGTTGTTGATTGCTTCCAGTTCTTCTTCATTTAAGAGCAAATCTTCTCTTCTGGTTCCGGATTTCTGGATATCAATCGCAGGGAAAATACGTTTCTCGGAAAGTTTGCGGTCCAGTACCATTTCCATGTTACCGGTACCTTTAAATTCTTCGTAAACCACGTCATCCATCTTACTACCCGTATCTACCAGTGCCGTTGCAAGTATGGTAAGGCTGCCGCCCTCTCTCATATTTCTCGCCGCACCGAAAAATCTCTTGGGCATATGTAATGCCGCAGGGTC
>CAYRLN010000278.1:0-2989 GCA_964425065.1 uncultured Lachnospiraceae bacterium
AAAAAATCTCCTGCTCTGCGATTCCTAATTTTTAACGGTTTATCTATTTTATCATAATCAAACCATTTCGTATACTGATTTTGTGGAATATCCATGTTTTTTTCATAAGAAAATGTAGAAAATTCCAGTTCTCCCAATCCCTGTACACAGATTACACCGTTATAGTCAAAAGGGGCATCAAAGCTTTCCGGCTCCTGCACTTCCCCGGAAGGAGTTTGCTTTCCCTGTTCAAAAATCACCTCTTCATACTCTCTCCTGACACAAATCCCGTAGGGAAGGGAAATCTGTCTGTTGCCCGGTTGCTCAAATAAAGTAAGGATATCCCTGACGTGAATTGCACCGATATCTTTTTTCGTGGAAACCAGGTTCTCTATCACCCGTAAAATCAGCTGCTTTTGAATCAAGCTGTGATAGAAAAGCACTGCCGGAACGTTTACCCGGAGGTATGCATCCTCTCTCTGTACACACTTTTCATAGGCATCTTCCACCGCCTGACTTACAAAGTCTTCTGTCTCCAACATCAAATCTGCTGTCCGGTTCATATTCTCCAAAGCACCTGCTGACACTTGCTCTTTTGCATAGGGGAGAATGTGGTGTCTGATTTTGTTCCTCGTATAAGTATCTTCGTTATTGGTTTTATCTATGCAAAAAGGAATTTCTCTCTCTTTCAGAAATTCTTCTATTTCCTCCCGCGAGACACACAAAATAGGCCGGATAATGTTATCTCTCACCGGCCGGATACTGCCAAGTCCTGCAATTCCGCTACCTCTAAACAGATTAAAAAGCAGGGTTTCTGCCCGGTCATTACTGTTGTGCGCTACGGCAACCTTTCCTTTTCCGTTTGAGAAAGCCTCCGGCGCCTGCTCTTTTAAAATTGTTTCAAAAGCTCCGTAGCGGACCTCTCTTCCCGCTTCCTCCGTGGAAATACCCTGTTCTTTTGCCAACTTTTCTACCTTTTCTTCCACCAGAAAAAAAGGCACTTCAAGTTCTTTGCAAAGTCTCTCCACAAAATCGGCATCTTCGCCGGCCTCTTCGCGGATTTTATGATTCACATGTACCACCAGCATATCAAATTTAATTTTCCGCTGTAATTCTTTCAACACAAATAAGAGGCAAACAGAGTCTGCCCCTCCTGATACTCCGGCCACAACGGTATCGCCATTTGTAAGCATATGATGTTTTTTTACATAAGCTTCGATTTTGTCAATCATAGTCCGCCTGCTTCTTTCGTACTGTATACTGTCAATATATCGTTTTTTGCCCTAAAAATCAAGTTGCACGGGAAATTACACATTCTCCCAGACCCCGATTACAATAATCGTCATATCATCCCTGATAATTCCTTTGCTTATCCGGATTACATACTGCAAAAGCGTCTGGGCAATTTCTTTGGGATTCTGCTTTTCTATTTTACTTATGAGTTGGCACATGTCCTCCCCATAACCGTGTTCCTCCATGGCGTCTATGACACCATCGGACATCATCACGATATAATCCCCGTCCATTAGGTTTCTTTTTATGACTTCTGCATCCGTACCCCGGAAAATACCCAATGGCAGGGTTCTGGCTGAAATCTGTTCTACCATGTGTGCCCTCTTTAAAAAGGTGGACGCCGCACCAATCTTGCAAAATTCACAAGTTCCCTTGTATAAATCCATCTCGCAAATATCCAGGGTGGACATATTCTGTTCCTCGCCCCTTGCCACCAAAGAACCGTTTACCAGATTAAGTGCCGTACTGTAAGAATATCCTGCTTCCAAAAACTTTTCCATTAAATCCAGCACCATCTCACTGTCCTGACAGGCTTTTTCTCCGGAACCCATACCGTCCGACAATAATACCGTCAATTTTCCCTGTTCGGACTCTATGATGGAATAGTTATCTCCTGACACGGTTTCTGTCTCTTTCACAGCTCTTGCAGTTCCCGTTAAAAAAGAGAAGGGAGGTTCTTCTATGAAGGTATAGTATCTGAAATCCTGATCCACAAAATATGGGCTGGTAACTGCCGTCTCCATCCTTATGTTCAAAATTACAGACAAAATATCTGCCACATCCTCCGTGCGGTATCCTCCCGGTTTGTCCGTGCGGATAGCAATTCCGATGCTTTTTCTCCCATCTTCCCTTATTATGTAATATATATCATGAACTTCCACTTTTTCTGCCTTCAGTGTCTGTATTACTTTTCTCCCTGTTCTGTCATCCATCATGCGATAGTTAAACACTTCTCCTGCCACTTGGGACATAATCTGTGCCATCTCACTCAAATTCTCGGCAAGCAGACATCTGTTTTCCCAAAGTTTCCTTTGATACAAGGTGCCTGTCCGGTCTTTTTCCATACCTTCCCATCGAAAGTCTTTGTCAAAACTCTTCGCCAATTCACGAAAAGAATCCGCATATGTGAGTAACTTTCTTTTTCCATACTCTGAGAGCAAAAATATTTTTTCCGCTTCGTTTTCGTCTGCAACTTTTTTCATATCTGGCCTCCCTCTTATGCTGTAACGTCTTTTATTATAGAGGAAAGCCCTGTCACTATTTGTCAAAACACAATTGTAACAACCCTATTTTTTTCGACAGCGACTTTTCTGTAACAGAAAATCGCCACCCTCAGGTGACGATCTTCCTATTCTTCTTCAATTAATATTTCATCATCCAAAACAAAACCCATCTTATTTGCCATTTCTTTAGCCCACTGTTTTGTTTTCATATAAATACCCAGCTCTTCTATCTCTTCCTGGCGCATTTCTTCTTCAGCAATTTTTTGGTTCCAAGACGCAATTTCTTCCTGGTTGGCTGCGCTTTTTGCTTTCAATTCTATGCTTTTCACTGCAACTACCACCAGAATCATCACAACAACCAACGAAACCAGAAACATGCTGAACCGGTTTTGATTCCTTCTGCGGTATGCCGCCTTTTTTCTTTTAGCCATGAAAACTCCTCAATTTCTAATTCTGTTTACATAATATCATTTTAAGCAATTTGTACAGCACCG
>CAYRLN010000279.1:0-2988 GCA_964425065.1 uncultured Lachnospiraceae bacterium
CGCAGCGGAAACCAAAGCCGAGGGCAATGGATGTCTCCGGTTCATACTGAAGTGCAGCGTCGTTTAACTGAAGTTTTTCCAGCGCATCACGCAAATCGGGATACTTGGCACCGTCTGCGGGATACATACCGCAGTACACCATGGAGTTTACCTTTTTATATCCGGGCAAAGGCTCTTTACAGGGATTGTTGAAATCCGTTACCGTATCGCCCACTGCCGTATCTTTTACGTTTTTAATGGAAGCAGTAAAATAACCTACCATACCGGCAGAAAGTTCCTCACACGGAATAAACTGACCCGGTCCAAAGTAACCGACTTCCACCACGTCCGCTTTCGCGCCGGTGGCCATCATCTTCACTGTCGTTCCCTTTTTAATCGTACCTTCCTTGATGCGGCAAAATACGATAACTCCTTTATATGCATCATAGAGGGAATCAAAAATCAGCGCCTGCAAAGGTCCGTCCGGATCTCCGTCCGGTGCCGGTATCTTCTGCACAACCTGCTCCAGAACCTCTTCAATGCCAATACCGTTTTTGGCGGAGATAAGAGGTGCATCCTGCGCTTCAATTCCGATAACATCTTCTATTTCATCTTTTACACGCTCCGGTTCCGCACTGGGCAAATCGATTTTATTGATAACAGGAAATACATCCAAGTCATGGTCCAGTGCCAGATATACATTAGCCAGTGTCTGGGCCTCTATTCCCTGGGCTGCATCCACGACCAGAATCGCGCCATCGCAGGCCGCCAGGGCACGGCTCACCTCATAGTTAAAGTCCACGTGTCCCGGAGTATCAATCAGGTTGAAAATATACTCCTCCCCGTCTTTTGCTTTATATACGATACGGACAGTCTGGGCCTTAATGGTAATCCCACGTTCTCTCTCCAAATCCATATTGTCCAAAATCTGATCCTGCATCTCTCTGCTGGTAAGGAGACCTGTCTTTTCAATCAAACGGTCTGCCAAGGTTGATTTGCCGTGATCTATATGTGCTACGATACAAAAATTGCGAATCTTACTCTGATCAATTCTTGCCATTTTAAATTTCCTCATTTCCTATATTCTGCAATGCTTTATTGTATCAGAATTTCCGCTTTCTTGCAAGAATAGGATATGGAAAACCCCGGCAAATGCCATGCCTTATTCCTCCCCTGAAAGCACCATATCCAAAATATGCGCCAGGGGATCACAGGTATTCATGACTTCTTCCACCGTATTATTGGAATCTCCCAATTCAATTAAGAGGGTTTTGGGCATCAGGTGCATATTGTATCTGTATGCCTTTAAATAAATTTTCCTGGTCAGCCCCGGATAATATTCTCCGGCCTTCAACTGCATTTGGAACGAAAATGCCAAATTATCCTCCAGGTACGGATTATACAGATAATCAATATCCCCCGTTTTCCGGGTCCTGCTCAGCCCGTTAAAGAGCATAAAGGTAGCGGTTGATTTTCCGTTCAATGTGATGGCGCGGTGTACCCCTTCCACTCCCGCATCCCTATGTAAATCTATGACAACCTGAATGCTTGGATTTTCCTCCAGCACTTTCTGTATTCCCGGCAAAGAATTTGCATAAGCATCATCTCTTGTGGTGTCATATTCCTCCGTATGGTGCAAAACGCTATATCCATACTCCTCTGTCAGAATCTCCGCCAATCTGTCTCCCACCCCTACAATCGTCTGGCTTTGGTCCCCCGGAACCGAATCAATGAAAGATTCCAGGGAGTGGGTGTGATAAATCAATATTTGCGGACCGGGTTCATCCTTCGAAACCGTCATGTCCTTAGACATTAATTTTTCCAGATTTAACTCATTACTGCCCGCAGTTGTACCCGCATCAATGGTGTAAAAAGTGGAAACAAGGGTCTGATATTCCGAGAGTGCTTCAAAATCATAGGAATTTATTTTCCCCGCTTTTTGGAATCCATTTGTTATGCTATCCGTCACATCCGTAAACACTTCTCCCGAAATATCCTCCGATACTTCCCCGACCACTTCCTCTGCGCGCTCTGCCTGTGTCTCTATTATTCCTTCGTCTGCCGAAATCTGTCCGTTTCCGTTTTCCGCAAGCATGCCGGCGAGAATCTCTTCCCCGCTGGTCTCATTTTCCGCCATGGTCTCCTCATACTCCGCCTGCGCCCCATTACCGGAAGCCGGGATAGCCTGTACCATAATTGGGAATTCGTTTAACATAAAATTTTGTGCGAAAAAGTTTTGCCTCTCCGTTTCCTCCCGGATGGCCGGCTGTGAAATCGGCATAACGCTTTCCGTCACTTGCCCTGCTATCACCTCTGCCAGCCACTTCTCTATGGCTCCCACTTCCCCAAACTCATTTTCTTCCATATTTATACTAAGGCCCAAAGTTATAAACAGCACACAAAACAGATACCTTTTTTTGAAATTTAACCTTTTTTTCAATGCACGCACCTCTACCTATATATATGGTCGTGCTCTTTGGTTTATTCCATTTCCAAGGCAATATTGATTCCTTCTGATATGGTGTAACTGACCCGTTTTATTACCGCATCAATATCTTTGCTGGTAACGTACATGTTATTCAGTTCGGAAAAGGACTTCCTGAAGCAGAAATTTTCTTTTTCCCCCTCAAAGATTTTTTTTGATTCACACAGTTGTTCCATTGCATCCACCACAATCGTGGCTGCATCCACTACTGTGGGTACACCGATTGCAATTACCGGAATCCCCATACTCTCCCTTGTCAATGCGTTTCTGTGATTTCCCACACCTGACCCCGGCTGTATTCCCGTATTGGTAATTTGTATTGTCCGATTTAGGCGCTTGGTGCTTCTGGATGCCAGCGCATCTATGGCAATCATGGCATCGGGCCGCGTCTGCTCCACGATTCCCTTTATAATCTCTGCCGCCTCCATGCCTGTTTTCCCCATGACTCCCGGCTCAATACTGCTTATCATGTGCATTTTCGTCTTTCCGTAAGCCCGCTTTCCATATTCCATTACCACATGTCT
>CAYRLN010000280.1:0-2985 GCA_964425065.1 uncultured Lachnospiraceae bacterium
GACCGGGCACAGAGGCACCACGCAGCAGCGGTATCCGCAGAGTACACTTTGATATAGATGGGGAACCGGTTTTGGACATGACAGAGGACTTGGATGTGAAGGAAGAATTCCGTATGATCCGGACAACGCTGATTGTAAAATAGACTTTATTTTGACTTTTACCTTAACGTTCCGGCAAAATGAGTCGATATAAGTATTGCAAGTCATTGTAAGGCCAACAGTGGCTTGTGATACATAAAATGGAATTTACCACGGAAGGTATATAAAGGAAACAAGAGGTTTCCGGAGTATATCTTCTTTGTTTTATATGGATCAGGGAGGAGAAATATAAAACCGTGTGAATTCCCACACAACAGAAAGAACGGAGGTAGGAAGTGAGGATTGATTCCGGAAACATAGGAATGGAATCCGCCCGAAGATATACTTCTTCGGAGACAAGAATCAGCCGCGTCAGAATAACGGATTATGAGGGCGCAGCATCGGAAGGACTGGCGGGAACTTTTGGCGGACTGCTGGAAATGGGTAGTGAGCAGAGCGGCTTGGCAGAGACTTCGGAAGAAAAAACGATGGAAAAAACAGAAAGCAATGAGAATTCTAAATTTGCCACCTTGCAGGATTTGCAGGACCGTTTGATTAGGGTAACCACAAAGGGAGTAAGCCTTCGCAGTCAGGGAGATACGGTTGAGAATTTCAGGCAACTCAGTCTGCGGTATATTTTCCGGCTGCTTTTTGGGGAAGATAAGACAAAATCCCTTTTTGGAGATTCTGTGGAAAGTATGTCTGAGGATCAAAGTTATGATGCGTGGAAAGAGCAATATAACGCAACCCAAATCGCAGGACAGTCTTTAAGCGCGCTGAATTCTCAAAGATATTTGGTTTATCACCGTCAGGTGACTTTTTCCGAAACGGAAAACACATCTTTTAGGGCAGACGGAGTGGTTAAAACCTCGGATGGACGGGAAATTGCTATCAGCCTGGATGTGGAGATGAGCAGAGAATTTTCCGCATACTATGAGGAAAACTATGGCGTCGCAATGGTTCAGCAAACTTGCGATCCGCTTGTTATCAATTTAGACGGTGGCATTGCGGAACTTTCCAATCAGAAATTTTTCTTTGACATCGACGCAGACGGACAGGACGATGAAATTTCCATGTTGGAGTCCGGCAGTGGCTATCTGGCACTTGATAAAAATGAAGACGGTGTCATTAATGACGGCAGCGAATTATTTGGGCCTGAGAGCGGAAATGGATTTGCTGATTTGGCTGATTATGATGGGGATAAGAACGGCTGGATTGACGAGAATGATGCCATTTGGTCAAAACTGAAAATATGGTGCAAGGATGAAAACGGAAAAGACAAACTTTACACATTGGAAGAAAGTGGTGTAGGGGCGATTTGTCTGCAAAATGTGTCTACGGATTTTACTTTGGGAAACGCATCGGGTGCAAACGGTTATATCCGTAAAACCGGTATTTTCCTATATGAAAACGGAAATGTTGGGACGTTGCAACATTTAGATCTGGCGCAATAATATTATTTCCGGAAAATACAAAAAATAAAAACAGGAGCTGCGCGGAGAAAAACCGCGACTCCTGTTTTTTGCATAATTGCTCCGAAACAGGCAAAACTAATTGTAAACCTAAGATTAGTTAAGGTGTGGTTGCACACAGATTGGAGTAAATATGAGAAATGGAAACAGATATAGCAATGTAAAAAAAGAGAGGGCCATTATGATTGCATCGGCGGCATTTGTATTGGCGGCACTGACTTTGACAGGTGTGTATGTAAAATTCAGTAGCGATGAAGAGCAAAACGATGGGTACCATATTGATTTCAGTACACTGGAGAATCAGGCAGAAATAGAGAATGAAAATCAGGACGAATTGGCAATGGTGGAAGATTCTATGGAGGATGCTTTGATTTCGGACGATGCACTGGATTATTTTCCGCCGCTGACGGAAGCGGACTCCGGTGACGTTAAAATTCCCGGACTTACTCTGTTTGAAGAAAGTTTGGAAATGACAGAAAATATAGAGAAAAACGCGGGTGGAGTGGATGCCGATATTCTGGCAGATGAGGCTGCCATGGCTGCGGATGCACAGAGTGAGTTGGAGGCAGCAGGAAATGCGCAAATCAGCGATGAAGAATTGACGCTCCAACAGGAAGCGGCAGCAGCTACGGAAAATCAGGTGAGTGCGCCGCAAGTCACTTATAGCATTCAGGCAGGGGAGAATCTCGTTTGGCCCATAATCGGAGAGGTTCTCATTGATTACAGCATGGATGCAACCGTTTATTTTGCAACACTTCAGCAGTACAAATACAATCCCGGTGTGGTTGTGAAGGCGGCCGAAGGCGATGTGATTACGGCAAATGCTTCCGGTATTGTGACAGAAATTTTTTATGATGAAGAATTGGGTAACGGCGTGAAAGTGGATATCGGCAGAGGTTACACGGCTGTCTACGGACAATTGAAGGATATACAGGTTCAGGAAGGCAGTGTGGTTTCTGTGGGAAATGTACTTGGCTATGTTGCCGCTCCCTCAAAGTATTACAGCGTGGAAGGAACGAATGTTTATTTTGCGCTGGAAAAAGACGGACAAAGCGTAGACCCTTTTGGTACTTTGGAATAAAAAAAGATTTCACCGACACTTTACCGTTATTCGGAATTGAGATATAATCTATCTATATACGTGACGGAGGAAATGGCCTTGAGAAAATACGTGCTTGTTATAGCTTTTGTACTTGGCGCTTCTTTGCTTTTTAGTGGTTGCGCAGAGTCGGAAACTATTATGGCAGAGCAGGAGAGCCAAGTGGCGGGGGAAGAGATTTTGGTAATTGAAATTACGTCTATGGAAGAGACTCCCATGCTGGATTACCAGGTTCCTGTTATAAGACCCGGAGTCATTGTATCCCAGGACGGATATGACGCGGTTAAAGAAAAACGGGTTGTAGTCCGTGGACAGAGAGTTCCGGAAGAATTTAGG
>CAYRLN010000281.1:0-2975 GCA_964425065.1 uncultured Lachnospiraceae bacterium
GGTACAAGTTATAAGGAAGTGTGTTGACGGAAGAGGAGTAGGTCAATTTCTTTCCGTTACCGGTGGATTTTACGCCTGCTTTATGTGCAGTTGCCAGATTATATAAAAGTGTATTTAATTTACCTTTTTCAATAATATTCTTCCGGTAAGTTGCTACGCCTTCACTGTCAAAGGGCATGCGCAGGAAGGTGTCCTCGCAGAAGGGATCATCTACCAGTGTTACTAAATCCGAGGCAATCATTTCACCTTCTTTTCCTGCCAGTAGGGAAAGGCCTCTCTGTGTACTTTCTCCGGTAAAGATGGAAAAATAGACGCCAAGTAAAGAGGCTACCATTTTTCCGGAGAGTACAATGTTGTATGTGCCGGAATTCACGGATTCCTGACCGATTTGCTCGATTGCGTCATCCACCGCTTCTTTTACGATCGCATCCTCGTCGAGTTTTGCATAATCCACAGCTTTCATGACAAAACCGTTGTACATATTCTCACCGTCTTTTGCCACCGCCTCGCAGCCGAACTGGGAATATGCGTCGGAATACTGCAAATCCAGTCCTTTAGAGTTGCAGATGGTAATGGAACTGCGGTCAAAAGAACCAAAAGTCTGGAAACCGTCAATGATGCGGGAGTCTGCCTTATAGGTTTTTTCGTGAATACTCATTACACTTTCAATGAGTTTTGCAGCAGAAGGTTCTACGGTGTCAATTGGTGCAATATTTTCATAGGTATCACCGGGAGCGTGAATAAAAACCTTGTCCTCGCTTTCAATAGAAGCAGCATTTTCAAGAGCAGCATCCACGATACGCTCTGCTTCTTCCAATGTAAAGAGTTCCGTGGAGGCGTAGCCCATGCGGCCGTTTGCGATACAGCGGAAGCAAACTCCTTCCATCGTCTCGGTGGAAAATTCATTAATCGCGTGCATCAGGGCACCGGCATTAACGGAGTCGGATTTTGCACCGTAAAATTCGTATTCTTCTATATTTCTTGCTTTTGCAGCCGCAATTACGGCTTCTTTAAATTCATTCATTTTCATTTTTTTAGCCTCCTATCTTCCGCCTACCGTGATGGATGATACACGGATTAAAGGCTGACCCACATCGGTGGGAATACTTCCGCTGGATGCGCCGCACATACCCTGGGCGGTTTCGAGGTTCTGACCAACCATATCAATATCCATAAGGATTTCGTGACCTTTTCCAATCAGGCTGGCGCCGCGGACTGCTTCACAGATTTCACCGTTTCGGATGATGTAACCTTCGCCTACGGAGAAATTGAATGCACCGGTTGCGGGATTGACGGAACCGCCGCCCATTTTTTTCGCATAAAGTCCGTATTCTATGGATTTGATGATATCCTCATTTTTGTCCGGACCGTTGCCGATAAAGGTGTTTGTCATGCGGGATGTTGGAGCGAAACGATAGCCCTGACGGCGGCTGGAACCGTTGGCTTCCATGCCCATGCGGCGGCCATTTAATTTATCGATCATATAGTTTTTCAAAATACCGTTTTCGATAAGTACTTTGCGCTGGGAAGGAGTACCTTCATCGTCGATGTTGATGGAACCCCAAGCGTTTGGAATGGTACCGTCATCGTAAGCAGTAACCTTGGTGTTTGCAATCTGTTGTCCTAATTTACCCGCAAAAACGGACTGGCCGATGGAGACGCTGGAAGCTTCCAGGGAGTGTCCGCAGGCTTCGTGGAAAATAACGCCGCCGAAGCCGTTTTCAATGGCAACCGGCATCTTGCCTGCTTTTATGTACCCTGCATTTATCATAGTAATGGCCTGCCTTGCGGCTTCCGTACCGATGTCTTTGGGGTCAATCATATCGAAAAGTTCCAGACCCATGCGGCGGCCGGGAGCGGATGAACCGCTCTGGTTTTCACCATTTTTGCTTGCGATAGCAGAAATCGCCATGCGGGTGCGGATTTGGCGGTCGCTTGCAAGAAGGCCGTCACTGTTTGCAATTAAAATATTGTGGTCAAAATCCACCAGATTTCCGGTCACTTGGGAAATATCCTGATGATAGTTTTTTGCTGCAAAATAACCATCCTTTAAAAGGTCGATTTTCATTTGGGTGCTTGCAGTCCCCGGAACGATTTTAACGGGATGAATATCTCCAAAAATGCGCTCTACCAAATGAATGGTTTTGCCTTCGGGCACCTCATTTAATGCGTCTGCTACTCTGGTCGCACAGGCTAAAAGGTCGCCGCGCTCCAAAGAAGAACAGTTTCCGATAATGCATTTTGTTCCTTTTAAAATACGGATACCAACACCGGAAATGACTTTATCGGTAATGGTATTTACCTTGTTGTCCACCATGGAGATGGCGTTTTCGCGGGTGTTTTCCACATACACCTCCGCGAAGTCTGCTCCTGTGGACATTGCTTTGTGCAAGATTTCTGTCAAAAGAGTTCTTGATAACATATTGTCCTCGATTCTGCGTTGCATTGTATAGAAGAAGTGCCGACAACGCCCGGCT
The DNA here is from genome assembly GCA_964425065.1 of uncultured Lachnospiraceae bacterium. Lineage (GTDB taxonomy): Bacteria > Bacillota > Clostridia > Lachnospirales > Lachnospiraceae > Acetatifactor. The sequence goes on from CAYRLN010000281.1 coordinate 2,478, forward strand.
GTTTGTTTACTACAGTATAACATTAAGAGGATAAGTATTCCATATAGTAATTTTCCATTTTTTAATAAAAAAAATTAGAAACTAAAAAAGGATGGACAAGCCGGATTGGTCTTGTTCACCCTTTTTTCATTGCTGCAATTATTTTATCCAATTAATCTGCCGATTACAGTTTTTTTACAAAAAGTGCGCGGATTGCATTCAATACTGCAAGAATCATGACACCTACATCTGCAAAAATAGCCATCCACATGTTTGCTACGCCAAAGGATACAAGTACAAGTGTCAACAGCTTAACGGCAATTGCAAATACCGTGTTTTGATTTACAATGCGAAGACACTTTCTGGAAATCTTGATAGCTTTTGCGATTTTCATTGGATCGTCATCCATCAAGACAACATCTGCAGCCTCGATGGCAGCATCGGAACCCATGGCTCCCATTGCAATACCAATGTCAGATCTTGAAAGAACCGGAGCATCATTAATACCATCACCAACAA